>NZ_JBHDYC010000019.1:0-70298 GCF_041894845.1 Natrinema sp. H-ect4 | reverse complement strand
ATCCCTGTTGCCACGGTAGCAGGACGCTTCGCCTCACTCGTTCACACCAAAACTCATCGTTCCATTCACAGATTGAGAGAGCGATAAAGAGACGGTTCAGTCCTTCCATACGCTCTCTGCTGCTGTTAGAGCCGCGATTTGATCGTCTCGGCCGTCTTCTCGCCGATCCCCTCGACGCTCCGGAGGTCCTCGAGACTCGCGTCCCGAACGTTTTCGACGCTGCCGAAGCGACCGAGCAACTGCTTTCGAGTTTCTGGCCCGACTCCCTGCACGTCGTCGAGCACCGTCTTGACCTCGTCGCGAATAGTCTGGTGGTACTGCACGGCGAAGCGGTGAGCCTCGTCTCGCACGCGCTGCAGGAGGTGCAGGTGCGGCGCGTCGCTCGGCCACGAGAACGTCCGACGGGGCGTGACCACGCGCTCCTCGGCTTTCGCCAGCGCGACCGCCGGCACGTCCCAGTCGACCGCCTCGAGCGCGTCGCGGGCGGCCTCGAGTTGCCCCTCGCCGCCGTCAATCAGCAACAGATCGGGGTCCGGTCGGTCGTCGCGCTCCTCGACGGCGCGGCTGGCGCGCCACTCGAGTAAGGCGCGCATGTTGTCGTAGTCGTCGTTCTGGTCGGTGAGCTTCTTTCGGCGATAGTCGCTCTTCTCGGCGCTGCCGTCGACGAAGGTGACGTTGCTGCCGACCGCCGCTTTCCCCTGGGCGTGGCTCACGTCGAAGCCCTCGATCCGCCGGGCCGAGTCGATCTCGAGGGCGTCCGCGAGCATCCCACACTCGTCGCGCCGGCCCACGTTGCGTCGGGCGTTCTTCAGCGCGAGTTCGACGAGTTTCGCCTCCCGGCCCGCGCCCGGAACGCGGACGGAGACCCCTTCGGCCTCGAGCCAGGCCGCGACCTCGTCGTCGCCATGGCGCTCGGGTAGGAGCAGGGCGTCGGGCAGTTCGCGTTCGGCGTAGTACTGGACGATGAACGCCGCCAGAACGCTCGGGACCCCCTCAGCCCCGCCGTCGGCGTCGACCCCCGCGGAGCCGGGTGCCTCGAGTGTGTGTCGGTCCCGGTCGATCAGTTTGCCCCGCTCCGCGCGCAGCCGGGCGACGGTCGCGTCCTCGCCTTCGATGGCGACGCCGAGCACGTCGACGCCCCGCTCGTCACCGGTCGACTGGACCGCCTCGCCGCCCTCGCCGTGGAAGGCCGCGACGGTCTCGAGTCGGTCCCGCAGGTTCGCTGCGCGCTCGAAGTTCTGCGATTCCGCGGCGGCTTCCATCTCCCGCCGGAGCGGATCCGTGAGGATTCCGGTCTCGCCCTCGAGGAAGCGCTCGACGGCGGTGACGTCTTGCGCGTAGCTCTCGAGGTCGATCTCGCGAGTGCAGGGCGCGGTACAGAGTCCCATCTCGTAGTCCAGACACGGCCGCTCGCGGCCCGCGTACTTGTGATCCGAGCAGCCCCGCACGCCGTACGTCTCCCGCAGCGCCTTCACGACCGTCTCGACCTGCGTCTTGCTGGTGTAGGGGCCGAAGACGGTCGCGGCTCCGTTCGCGGTTTCACCGCTCCCGTTCGAGGCGCTTTGCGCCTCGCTGTCCGGATCGCGGGTGATCTCGATCCGCGGGGCGTCGTGGGCCGTCAACTGGACCATCGGATACGACTTGTCGTCCTTGAGTCGGACGTTGTACCGGGGCTGGTGGCGCTTGATCAGGTTCGCCTCGAGCAACAGCGCCTGCGTCTCGGTGTCGGTGACGGCGATCTCGATCTCGCCGGCGCGGTCGACCATCCGGCGGATCCGCGCGCTGCGGGGATCGGCGTAGGACCGGACTCGGCTGCGGAGATCGACCGCTTTCCCGACGTAGAGGGTGGTTCCGTCCTCCCGAAACTGGTAGACGCCGGGCTCTCGGGGCAACGATCCGGCCCGCTCGCGAACCGCATCGGCGTTCATCGGCCGCCCTACGGAGTCAGGAGGTTTCAGCCTGACTCCTCGTCCCCGAGCCACTCCGCGTTGGGTCGGTCCATCCGTGCCCGCTCGTCATCGCCCGGATCGTCCCGCAGCCGCTCGTCGCGACCGCCGTCGGTATCGGTGCTCCCCTCGAGCGTCGACGCCGACGCCGACGCCGACGCTGACGCCGCTTTCGGTCGAATCGCGGTCTCGATCTCGGCGATGGAACCGGACTCGAGATCGGTCCGGCTGACGGGCACCACGAGGTCGGTCCCGCCGCCCACCCGGAGGACGAGCCGGCGCGACCGCGAGCGGACGTAGCGCCAGACGAGGGCGGCGGCGACGACCAGTGCGGAGACGCCGCTCAGGAGAACGGCCCAGTCGAGCACTAGGAGGACCGTTTCGATCGCCGAGAGCGCGCCGTCGACGAGGCGCTCGATACCGTTCGATCCCGGGAACGGGCCGGTGTCTTGGAGTCCGGACGACGGAACGTAATCGACGAAGCTGACGGCCCTCGACGCCTCGAGCAAGCCGACGCCGACGAAAGCGGCGGCGATTCCCCAGCAGAGCCGACGGAACCGGTCGACCGTTTCGACGCTCACAGTTCCGACGTTCGGCCGCTCGGCGTGGCGAAACTCCGGCCCGTCCGCGTCCGGGACGAACGTCATGACGCGACGGTTCGTGACGACGACCGTCGCGTTCTCGAGGTCGACGCGCCGTTCGACGCTTTCTCCGTCGTCACACAGCTGATCGGCGTGTTCGCTCCACTGCGCGACGCGCTCGCTTCGGGTCTCGGGCATCGGTGATCGTCATCACTGCTCCACTGTCGACCCTCAAGTACGTCGGTGCCCGTTCGCGCGAGTAGGGTTCGCCTTCGGAACGGATCCAATCCCATGAGAAGGGGCTCGCCACCGTTGGGGCGGGTTCGACACGGTACTTTCTCGGTGCTCGACCGTCAACCCGACGCGTATGAGTGACTCGACGGTTCAGTGCTGGCTCGTCGAACGAACGTTCGACGACCGCAACCTCGTGACGATTGTCTACGCGACGCCTGACGGCTCGCGCTACCAGCAACGGGAGCGATCCGCGACGTCGCTACAGACCGGGTCGACGGTCACCGCGGCCGCGGAGATCCCCGACGACGAACTCGAGCCAGTCGCCGACGAGGCGACCCGCGAGCGCTACGTCACGGAGGTCGAACGGACCGCCGAGCAGTACGATCCCGACGATCCGATCTAGCAGTGCTAACCCTTCGCATGAAAATCGGCGATATCGACGCATAACGGCCGGAAACCGTTGAATACACCTGTAATGGTGATGTCACAAACCTTATCGGGCAACGCTACGACCACTTTTCCATGCCCGCTATCACAGTCGACAACCTGACCAAGTCGTTTGGTCAAACCGTCGCACTCGATGATCTCTCCTTTCGAGTCGAAGAGGGCGAGGTGTTCGGTTTCCTTGGTCCCAACGGCGCCGGCAAGTCGACGACGATCAACATCGTTCTGGACTTCGCTCGTCCGACGGCTGGCGAGATCAGCGTTCTCGGAATGGACGCCCAACGGTACAGCCGAGACATCCGACAACGAACCGGCGTCCTCCCCGAGGGCGTCGAGTTGTACGACCGGCTGACCGCCCGCCAGCACCTCGAGTTCGCGATCGACTCGAAGAACGCCGACGACGACCCCGAAGCGCTGCTCGAGCGGGTCGGCCTGGTCGATGCCATCGACAGGAAAGCCGGCGGCTACTCGAAGGGGATGGCCCAGCGGCTCATGCTCGCGATGGCGCTGGTCGGCGAGCCCGACCTGCTGATCCTCGACGAACCCTCGACTGGACTCGACCCCAACGGGGCCCGCGAGATGCGCGACATCGTCCGCGAGGAGAGCGAGCGAGGCGCGACCGTCTTCTTCTCGAGTCACATCATGGAGCAGGTCGAGGCGGTCTGCGACCGCGTCGGCATCCTCCGGGACGGAAAGATGGTCGCCGTCGACTCCGTCGAGGGACTGCGCGACTCCGTCGAAGGCGGGACAACGCTACGGGTCACCGTCGATCGGATCGACGACGACGCACTGCAGGCGGTCCGCTCGCTTCCCGACGTCAGTAACGCCACCGTTCAGGGGCAGAACCCGCCGACGGTCGTCGTCGCCGTCGACGGCTCCAAGACGGCCGTCCTCTCCGCGCTTGAGGACCGCGGCATCGAGATCCGGGACTTCGAGACGACCGAAGCGTCGCTCGAGGACGTCTTCCAGTCGTATACGACCGACGCCGGGACGGAGGTGCACGCGCGATGAGCACCGATACGAGTACCGGAACGGGATCCGTGGATTCGGGCGGGTCGACCTCGAGTTCGATCAACCTCGAGAGCGTCCGCGCGGTCGCGAAGAAGGACTTTCAGGACGCCGTCCGCTCGTGGCTGTTCTGGGGTCTGAGTGCGTTCTTCTTCGCGCTCTTGGTCGTCGTGACCGGGGCGCTTTCGTACTTCGGTGAGGATATCGCAGCGCAGGGAGCGACGACCGACATGCTGGTCGTCTTCGTCAGTCAGATCACGAAACTCGTCGTGCCGCTGATCGCGCTGGTCCTGGGCTGGAAGTCGATCGCCGGCGAGCGCGAGTCCGGGAGCATCAAGGTCCTCCTCTCGCTGCCCCACTCCCGAAAGGACGTGCTGCTCGGGAAACTGCTCGGCCGGTCGGCGGTCCTATCGGTGTCGCTGACCGTCGGATTCGTCTTGGCCGCCGTCGTCGTCGCCGCGTTGCTCGGTGCCTTCGATATCGTCGACTACGCCGGGTTGCTCGTGATGTCGATCATCTACGGCGTTGCCTACATGAGTATCGCCGTCTCGCTCTCGTCGCTGACGCGCTCGACGACCGTCGCTGGAGCCGCGATGGGCGGCGTCTTCGTGCTGTTCTACATCGTCTGGAACGCGCTTCAACAGGTGTTCCGACTGCTCTCCCAGCGGGAGATCCTCTTCTTCGATACCGTCCCGTACACGGCGGAGATCGGCGGGCAAGAGGTGCAAGCCGAGCGCCTTCAGGACTGGGTGTACTTCGTCATGAACCTCGATCCCGGGCAGGCGTACACGAACGGGCTGACCTTGCTCACGGATGTCGATGCGCTCGAGTCGCAGGTTGCGTACAGCGCACAGCTGTTCGGCGGCGAATTACCGATCTTCCTGCAGGACTGGTTCTCGTTCCTGATCCTGCTGTTCTGGATCGTCGTTCCGCTCGCCGTCGCCCTCTATCGATTCGATCGCGTCGATCTCTGAGCGGATTCGCTATCGACGCGGCTATTTATTTTCCCGTCCGTACAGCGCGTCTACCTCACTTTCGGGGCGACGCTTACGTCACCGGCCGTGGTAGCCACGGCCGTGACCGACTGCATCTGCTACGGCGGCAAGGGCGGCGTCGGCAAGACGACCTGCGCCGCGGCCACCGGGCTCTCGCTGGCCGCCGCGGGTCGGCGGACGCTCGTCGTCTCGACCGACCCCGCTCACTCGCTCGCCGACTCGTTCGAGGCCGATATCGGTCCGGAGCCGACCGAACTCGAGGCACCCACTCTACTCGAGGGAACCGAGACGGCCGCGACGCGCAAGCCCGACGACGACCGATCGGGGAGCCTCTGGGCCGTCGAGATCGATCCCGAAACGCAGCGAGAGCGCTACGAGAAACTGGCGCGAGCGCTGGCGGCGGACCTGCGCAGCGCTGGGATCAGTCTCTCTGACGCGGAGGTCGAGGAACTCTTCGCGGGCGGCGCGCCGGCCGGCAGCGACGAGATCGCAGCGCTCGACCTGCTGGTCGAGTACGTCGACTCCGACGAATGGGACGTCGTCGTCTTCGATACCGCGCCGACGGGCCACACCCTGCGGCTGTTCGACATGCCCGGGGCCATGGGACGCGCGCTCGAGACGGCCCAGTCGCTTCGCGGACAGGCGAAGCGGATCGGCAACGCTGCGCGGACGGCGGTGCTCGGACCGATGTCGATGCTCGGCGGGCAGCGCGACGACGAGGACGAGAGCCTCGCGGCGTTTCAGGGCCGCCTCGAGCGCGCTCGCGAGCTACTCACCGATCCCGAGCGGACCGAGTTTCGGGTCGTCCTGATTCCGGAGGCGATGGCCATCGCGGAGTCCGAACGGCTCGTCGCGCGACTTCGCGAGGCCGGCGTGTCGGTCGAGCGGCTGGTGGTGAATCGGGTGCTCGAGGACCCCCACGAGGGCTGTCCGCGCTGTGAGTCGCGGCGGGCGCGCCACGAAGAACGGCTCGCTGAAATCCGCGAGACGTTTCCGGGACTCGAGGTGGTGACGCTACCCGACCTCGAGGGGGAGGCGCAGGGTCGGGAGCCGCTGGCGGTGATCGCCGAGCAGTTGCCGACCTGAGCGGTCACAGCGGGTTTTGCCACTACTTTTAAGCTGTCGGATGTTCTACACTCTCTCATGGCACTCTCGCTCGGTCGGAATTCGTCCCCGCTCGTCACGGCGATTGGCGCGGCCGTCGCGCTCGTGGCGATCGTCGGCACGCAGGTGCTGGGCTGGGAGTGGGGTTCCGGACAGCTCGTCCCGACAATTATCGGCGTCGTCGTCGCCGTGATTGCAGTCTTCGTGGTTCTCACCCGCCGCGGATGAGCCCGGCTACCGATACGTGTCTCCGGGTGCATTCCGCCGAGTGCGACCAACGAGTTACTGTTGAACCAATTACTATACTATGATCGACACTACCCACGAAGCTTATCACTGACTACTGACTGCTCGAATCCGTAGCTGGCACGCTACTGATCCACGTGAAACTACTCGAGAAGTACCTGGAACGGTTGTATCGAACGAAATCGCCGGTCCGAATCTATCGCTGTTCGAACTGCGGTTGTACGTACGAGACCAACAACACGACCTGTCAGGAGTGTTGGAACGGACGGCTCGTTCGAATCAAATAATCGGGTCCGTCTCCCGCTTCGGTTTCGGTCTCACGGTCCCTTTTCTTCGAACCGCGGACACCCTCTATCCGTGGTCAATCCCTTCGTCCTCGAGCAACGCTCGGAATTCGGATTCGTCGAGGATCGGCACGTCGTTGTCCCGAGCGTCCGCCTGCTTCGTCGCGCCCGGATTGTCACCGGCGACGAGGTAGTCAGTGTTTCCGGAGACGCTCCCCGTCGCGTTCGCGCCGTGGGTTTCGACGAGTTCCTGCGCGTCGCCTCTGGTCATCTCCTCGAGCGAGCCGGTGAAGACGAATGTCAGTCCCGCGAGTTCGTCGCCGCCGGTGTCGATGTCGACCTCCTGCGGGGAGACGTGCTCGAGCACGCCGTCGACGACGTCGGCGTTCGCCTCGCTCGTGAAAAAGTCGTGTATCGTCTCGGCGACCGTCTCGCCGACGTCGTCGACGCCCTCGAGTCGCTCGGGGTCGGTTTCGGCGACCGCGCGGAAATCCGCGAAGCTGCCGAACTCGCGGGCGAGCTCTCGGGCCGTCGTCGGCCCGACGCGAGGGATACCCAGCGCCGAGATGAAGTCGGAAAGCGGCGGGTCGCGACTGGCCTCGATTTCGCTCAGGAGGTTTTCGGCGCTGGTCTCGCCCCACCCCTCGAGCGCCAGCAGGTCCTCGCCCTCGAGTTCGTAGAGGTCCGCGACGGACTCGAGCAGGCCGGCGTCGACGAGCTGGCGGACGCTCTTCTCGCCGAGCCCCTCGAGGTCGAGGCCGTCGTCGCCGGCGTAGTACTCGATCGAACGCCGGAGCTGGGCGTCACAGCCGAGTCCGCCGGTACAAAAGGCGATCGGCCCGTCGCGCTCGACAGGGCTGTCGCAGACCGGGCACGTTTCGGGCATCTCGTAGTGCCCCTCGCTGTCCTTGTCGACGACCTCCTCGACGTAGGGGATGACGTCGCCAGCGCGCTGGACGCGAACGGTGTCGCCGACGTTCACGTTCTTCGCTTCGATCTCCTCGGGGTTGTGCAGGCTCGCCCGCGACACCGTGACGCCGCCGACGTCGACCGGCTCGAGCAGGGCGACGGGGGTCAGTCGACCCGTTCGGCCGACCTGTACTGCCACGTCCACGATGGGCGTCACCTCCGCGCGGGCGGGGAACTTGTAGGCAAAGGCCCAGCGGTCGTGGCGCGCCGTCCGGCCGAGTTCCTCGCGCGCGTCTCGAGCGTCGACTTTGATCACGGCGCCGTCGATCTCGTAGTCCAGGTCATCGCGGGCCTCGAGCAGCCGGTCGCGGTAGTCGATCGCGTCCTCGATATCGTCCGCTACCTCCACGCGGTCGTTCACCCGCAGGCCGAACTCGGGGAACCGCTCGAGTTCCGCCCGATGCGTGTCCTCGAGTTCGCTCGCTTCGAGCACGTCGAAGTAAAAGACCGCGAGCGGGCGCTCGGCGACGACCGAGGGGTCGAGCTGCCGGATCGTGCCGGCGGTCGCGTTCCGCGGGTTGGCGAAGGGGTCCTCGCCGCGCTCGATGCGCTCGCGGTTGTGCGCCTGAAAGGCGTCCTTGGGCATGTAGACCTCGCCCCGGACCGCGAGGAACTCAGGGTGATCGCCGTGGAGCCGCTGGGGGACGGAGCCGATGGTGCGTGCATTGCGCGTCACGTCGTCCCCTTCGCGGCCATCGCCACGAGTCACGGCGCGCTCGAGCGATCCGTCCTCGTAGACGAACTCCATCGAGACGCCGTCGAACTTGGGTTCGCAGACGTATTCGACATCGCCGACCTCTCGTTGCACTCGGTCCGCGAACTCCCGCACGTCCTCGACCTCGCCGCTCTGGTCGATCGAGAGCATCGGCGCGACGTGCTCGACCGTCTCGAACGCCTCCATCGGCTCGCCGCCGACGCTCCGGGTGGGGCTGTCGGGATGAGAGAGATCGAATTCCTCCTCGAGGTCGCGCAGCCGGGCAAAGAGGTCGTCGTAGGTCCGATCGGCGATCAGGGGCTCGCTCTCGACGTAGTACCGGCGGTCGTGCTCGTGGATGGCCTCGCGGAGCAGTTCGACCTGCTCGCTGGCCTCGTCTTCCGAGAGATCCTCGACCGGCGTGAAGTCGGTCGGCGGCTCCCGGAGATAGGGATTCTCTTCGTCCTCGTCGGCGACAGACATTGCTCGAGGGTTGCCACTCGGACCCGTTAACGTTACTGACTGGGGCTTGATCGGTTTGCTCTCCTTCTCTTGAGTCGACGATCGTGGTCGGTCGGTTTCGGCAACAGGATGGATTCGCAACGCGGCTCACTCGAGTGCTCTTCGGCTGTGTGTTCGTTCGATCACGACGGTGGTAGAAGCAGTTCCGCGAACTCACCATCGCTGGTCTCATTCATACCATCGACCGATCGCTTTGAACGGTCAGTACAGGAGTTTTGTCTGACAGCCTGTCGTTATGATGCCTCCACGTTGGTCGTCCATCGGGAGCCAACGGTGTTTGCCACCCACCCACCGACACGACCGAATCCGAGACCGAATAGGGGTGCAACACACACCACCAGTCCACCGGCGAAGACGACAAACACGACTCTACGTAGCGACCACGTCGCCGTCGTACCTGCTGTCACAATGAATATGAGCAGTCCGAGGACGCCACCAATGAAACCAGCGCGGAGTCCAGCAGCACTTGGGTCTGCCGAGCGGATTGCGGCGATGACTCCTGCGACGAACGCTCCGATTATCATTATACCACCGCCGATGGTCCCCTCCGAATTAGGCAGCCAATTTAGAATGGCGGTGACAGGTAGCGAGGCTATCGCACCGATGAGCGCGAATCGCCATGCTGGAGGAAGCGTGTGGACGCGGAGAGGTGATACCATACTTATTCCTAAAAATTTCCAATAGTATATATTTTCACCGAGTCAGGGACTGGAAGTTCTACTGAATCACTTCCACGGGTTATCCACCAGTTCGCTGTGAACGCTCGAGCCGACCGCGATCCGACAATCGGCCCGCGGTGCGGCGATACACAACAGTACGTAGCCGTCGTCCCGGTGTCGATCCTTCAGGGCCCGAGGCGGACGGCGATACGCGAACGCGGCGTCGGTGCCGAACCCTCCCGTCTCACCGTCGTCTCCGGGTTTCGTCCCGTCGGCCTCGAGTAACCGCCCCGTACAGGTCCCGCAGGCACCGGTACGACAGCCGTACGGAAGCGCGATGTCGGCTCGTTCGGCCGCTTCGAGGACCGTTTCGTCTTCGCGAACCTCGACGGTCCGCGTCCGGCCGTCGGGCCACTCGAGGGTCACGTCGTGGCTCGTCATGTGATCGACC
Source organism: Natrinema sp. H-ect4 (assembly GCF_041894845.1). Lineage (NCBI taxonomy): Archaea > Methanobacteriati > Methanobacteriota > Halobacteria > Halobacteriales > Natrialbaceae > Natrinema > Natrinema sp. H-ect4. The sequence goes on along the minus strand of NZ_JBHDYC010000019.1, from coordinate 60,161 downwards.
GAATGCCGGTTTCGCGGTCGCTCACTGCCAGACGTCGCTCGTGCAGTCGCCGTCGGGCCACCGGATCTCGTGGGCGCGGGCCGGCCCCGCCGGACACTCTCCCCAGTCGACGAGGAAGTCCTCGTCGAGTTTCATCGTCCCCTTCCGGGGGTCGACGTCGGCTTTCAGCATCACCGATCCTCGCTCGGCCTCCTCGGGGTAGAACTGGTCGTCCCACGAGGAGAACAGCGAGGTGGTCCAGTAGAGGCGTTCGCCGTCGAGCGAGAGCTGTATCATCTGCGGGCCGGCGGCCAGTTCGCGGCCCTGGACCTCCCGAACCTCGCCGAAGGTGCCGCCGACCGAGAGCGAGTCAGCTCGCCGCGGGTTCGACGGGTCCGAGATGTCGTACATCCAGACCTCGCCGTGGAGCCAGTTCGAGCCGAACAGGTACCGATCGTCCATCGAGATCAGGATGTCCGTCGGCAACGCGGGGACCGGCATGTCCCAGTCGTCGTGCTCCCGGCTCTCGAAGTCGATCACCTTTTCGGCGCGGTACGCTCCGTCACCGTCGGCCGCGCTCTCATCGCGCCAAAAGTGGAAGATATTCGACGAAAGCGCGGCCCCCACGAACCCGTGGGTCGATTCGGGAGTGTGGAGAAAGCGCACCTCGAGGGGGATCAGTCCCTCCTCGCCGAGATCGATCGTCTGCTCGACGGTGCCCGCCTCCCAGTCCCAGAAGTGGAGCCGCTGGCCGTAGTCCCCTGCCTCGACGTCCTCGAGATCGAACCCGGGGTAGTACGTTTTGGGGGCGGCCCACTCGCTCGAGACCATCACGTTCTGGCGGGGCTGGTACCAGTAATCGTAGTTCATCTCGATCTCGCCCGGCGGCTCCCACCGCCCTTCGATCTCGAAATCCTCGTTCAACTCGAGGAAGCCGCCCGGCAACTCGCCGTCGGCGTCGCCGAGCATGCTGATCAGGATCTCTCCGTCCGGGATGCAGTGGACGGTGTGCGGTGCCGAGAGGTCGTATTCGAAGACCTCCTCGGGTTCGATCACCGTCTCGAGTTCGGGATTTCGTCGGTCTTGTGCGTCGAGCACGTGGATCCGCGAGGAGCGCTGGCCGGGGACGATCAGGTGTCGCCGCTCGAGGCCCTCGACGTGACACGACGACGAACAGGCGTTCCACCCGAAGTGGTGGAGTTCGTCGCCGCGATTCGGCAGTTCGATTCGGTCGACGATCTCGCAGTACGTGTCCGAGTCGGGATCGAGATCGACGACCGAGACGAAGTCCGGCGCGTCGACATCCGTCCCGACGTAGAGGCTCATCACGTAGGCCAACTGCTCTCGACCGCTTTCCTCGATGGCCGCCTGCGGCGTCGAGTAGCCGGGTCCCTCGTGGTGGTGTTCGTGATCGTGGCTCGATTCGACATCGCCTGGCGTGCTAGCATCACTCATATCTGTACCGACCACGAACGAGTAGATAAATCTGGTCGGGGGTGACGAGAGCGGAACGGAACTATGCCCAGGGACTGTCGCCGACTTCGGCGCGGACCCGCGGACCGACCTCGAGGCGGCAGTCGGCCCGCGGCGAGGCGATACACAGCAGGACGTAACCGTCCGCCTGTTCAGGCTCAGTCAGCGCCGCCGGCGACCGTCGATAGGTGAACGCGTCGGCGACATCGAGCGGGCGGTCCGTTTCGCCGTCCTCGGTGTCGTGCTCTTCCGTCTCGAGCCCAACCAGCCGGCCGACGCAGGTGATACACGTTCCCTTCCGGCAGTCGTACGGAAGTCGAATGCCGGCCCGCTGGGCCGCCTCGAGAACTGTCTCGTCCTCGTCGACGGCGATCGTTCGGGTCGGGCCGTCGGTCCGCTCGAGCGTCACGTCGTACTCCGTCATCGGTTCCCCTCGAGTGTCGGTCGCTGTTCGGTCGTTCGACTCATGCTCGGTACTACGACGGACAGCCAGAAAAGGGAGACGCGAGCGCTCGCCCGGTTGTCGGATCGAGGACGGCCAATCGATACCCAGTATTTACCCGCATCCGGCCCGTATCTCCGGACAGATGGAACAGGGAACGGAGTTCGGACTGGTCGACCTCGAGGACGTCGAGAGCCCAGGCGACGAGTGGGAGGAGATCGACGTCTCGGAGACCGACGCCGATCGCATCGCTCGCAAGCGCGATCGGAAGTTCGAGCAGTTCGAGGAGCGGATCAAAGACGCCGATCAGTTCAAGGTCGAGCAGTCGGTGTTCGACGACGCGACGCTGGCGGCGTTGTACAAACTCGTTCAGGACGGCTACGTCGATGCGTTCGGCGGTCCGCTCTCGACGGGGAAAGAGGCTAACGTCTACCTCGCACAGGTCGACGACCGCGAGGTCGCGGTCAAGATCTACCGGATCAACGCCTCGAACTTCACGCAGATGCGCGACTACCTCGAGGGAGACCCCCGCTTCGAGGGCCTGGGCGGCAAGAAGAAAGACGTCGTCCTCGCGTGGACCAAGAAGGAACTGGCGAACCTCCGGCGCGCGCAGGCGGCCGGCGTGCGGGTGCCTGAACCCATCGCCACCGAGCGCAACGTGCTGGTCATGGAGTACATCGGTACCGAGGACGACCGTGCGAAGCGCCTCGGCGAGGTACACATCGAGAATCCCCAGACGGCCTACGAGGTCATGCGCGAGTATATGCGACGGCTCTACTCGGCCGGGTTGATCCACGGCGACCTGAGCGAGTATAACGTCGTCTTCGACGAAAGCGAGGGGCAACTCGTGTTCATCGACCTCGGCCAGGCCGTCACCGTCCACCACCCGAACAGCCGCGAGTTTCTCGAGCGGGACTGTCGGAACGTAGCGAATTTCTTCTCTCGGCAGGGTCTCGAGGTGGCCGAGGACGACCTGTTCGAGTTCGTCACGAGTCCGGAGCCGGATCCCTCGCGGAGCTGATCGCCGTACTGGCGTCGGGGCGTCCCGAACGCCTTAGTGGCTCGCCCGCGCCCGAACGAGTATGAACATCGGGATCATTTCGGACACGCACGACAACGCCGAGGCGACCGAACGCGCCATCGAGATTTTCCGGGAGGAAGGCGTCGAGATCGTCATCCACTGCGGCGACTTCATTGCCCCGCTGATCGTGCCGTACTTCGAGGAGTTCGAACTCCACGGCGTTCTCGGGAACAACGACGGCGACGTCGCCAACCTTCAGGCCGCCTTCGACTCGCTGGGCGGTGAGAGTCAGCTGCACGGTCGGTTCGCGGATCTCGAGTTCGACGGGCTCTCCGTTGCCGTCCTCCACGGCGAGAGCAAAGCCGAGGTTGAGGCGATCGCCGCCGGCGAGACGTACGATTTCGTCTGTTACGGCCACCACCACGAGCGCGAGCTCACCGATGACGGACGGACGACGGTGCTCAACCCCGGCGCACACTTCCTGGCGAAATCCGAGGCGGATCGGACCGTGGCGATCCTCGACACGCGCTCGGAGGCGGTTCGATTCCGGTCGGTGCTCGAGTAGTCCCGGTTCGGTCGGGAGACGTCTCGCTTTGCAGACCCTCTCCGAACCGCACCGGACGCTGGCCGCAGTCTGACGGCGTCGAACGACTCGGTTCGATCACTCGACGATCCCCGGCGTCGGCGGGAGACGACGTTTGTGTTCCGTTCGAGCACACCACTGGGCGATTCGGTCGACCAGCGCCGGATCGACGCCGACCCGCTCGGCCGTGGCAGTCATCCCGACCCCCTCGTCGACGTGCAATCGAAGGACTCGATCGATCGTTTCCGTCGGCGCGTCCAGTTCGCCGCTGTGCGAGCCCTCTCCCTGAAATGACGGTGTTGACGACTCGACGGTGATGTTCTCCGGGATGCCGATAGCGTCGGCGAGTGCCCGGACTTCGGTTCGGTAGAGATCGCCGAGAAGGAGGCAATCGGCCCCTATCTCCCCGTGTTTCGTGAGCGATCCGAGGAGATACTCGGTGCGATTGACCGTTCCCACGACGAGTCCGTTCGCCGTGTTCGCGACGTAGTAGGCACAGGCCATTCGGAGCCGTGACAGTGCGTTGTTGGTCGCGACCAGATCGTCAGTCGGTCCACTGGACCCGCCGATGGCTTCCTGAAACGCGGCCAGCACCGGCTGAAGGTGTATGCGATCGGCCTCGATTCCGAGCGACGTCGCGATCGCCTCGGCATTCCGCATGGTCGCCTCGTGACTCATGAACGCCGGCAGCAATAACCCGGTCACGCGCTCTGGACCGAGCGCCTCGACCGCGAGCGTCGCTGCGACCGTCGTCTCGACGCCGCCGTCGAGCTGTACGATGAGTCGCTCAGCGCCGGCATTGGTTACCAACTCCTCGAGAAACGCCGGCAGCTGCTCCTGGAGGTGAGTGAGCGCACCAGCAGTCGTCGCGAGCCCGGCAGCATTCCGAGGAAGCTCCTCGATAGCGATATCGGATGACCGGGCAGTCATGATCGTGACACAGCAGTGTGGTCTTTAAACGGGACCGACCACGGTTGGTCGATGCTGTCTCTCTGGCCGACAACTGAACAAGAATAGCACAGTAAACGACTGATACCCGTCTCAGTACACCAAAATCCCATCATCTGCTATCTGGTCATCTGTTTTGCCTAATAGTTCTTTCTGGTCGAATATTCTATCTCTAACCCATTCTTGGTGAGACATATTATAGGGAATATCGTATTAGGTGTGGGAACTCAAATACCGTTCTCGGGATCGCTATCGATCAAAACGATCGAGACCGTGTTTTTCTTTCGATAGGCTCGTGTCGGGATTCGGTCCCTCCGAGTCGATTGGATAGGGAGATAGCTGCGGGCAACTCGTCCGTTTGTGACCGTTCACCTGGCAGCGCACCTCTGACGGTGTCGCGGTAATCGATTCGGTGCTTTCGGTCAGTCAGAACCGGTGTGGGACGCCGGAACGGCCGTGGTCGACAGAGGACTCCCAAACCTCTCGATAAATTCTCGAACACTGTCCTCTCAGTCGGGAACTTATGCTACATATTGTGTCTTTACCAACGAAAGTATTAACATATGTGGTGAGAATGCTCTTGTTGGCGAGGATTCGAAACGGCCAATTCACTGAACCACCCGTGAACCGTGGGCCACGCCAAACATGGCCTCGCCATCGTCAGGATATACCATCCTGTAGAGAGCAGTCTCAGCGGCGTTCGCTACAGTTCCGCTACCGGTTGAACCGGTGACGTGACTGTCGCTGATCTCGCTACCGGGAGCGGACGATTCCTCTCACTATAGTATCCATTGGAATAATCAGTGCGCTGATTGTATCGTTCTCATGCGATCACGAGTCGCAGAATCGTCGCTCCACGCGCGGTTGTCCGACATACTCTGCCGAACGAACGGCGGCCGGTCCGCGGACCAAGGTCTTAACCTCACCCAGCCAGTAGCAGACCGTATGCAGCACGTGAAGATTCCGCAGGACCGCATCGGCGTTCTCATCGGTGAAGGAGGCGAGACGATGCGCGAGATCGAGGCGGAAGCGGAAGTGCGACTCGACATCGACTCGGAGAACGGCTCCGTCGCCGTCGAAACCGTCGGCGACCCCGTACTCGGCCTCAAAGGCCCCGAGATCGTTCGCGCCATCGGGCGCGGATTCGCACCCGAGGACGCCCTGCGACTGCTCGAGGACGATATGATGTTGTTCGACGTCGTCGACATCGACGCCGCCTCGCGCAACAAGACCGACATGAAACGCAAGAAGGGCCGGCTCATCGGCGAGAGCGGTCGGACCCGTGAACTGATGGAGGAGCTAACCGGGGCCGACGTCGTCATCTACGGCTCGACGCTCGGGATTATCGGCGGCCCACAGGAGGTCGAGGTGGTCCGCAGCGCCGCCGAGATGCTCCTCGATGGGGCACCCCACGGCGCGGTTTACTCCTTCCTCGAGGAGAAGCACAACGAGATGAAACACAAGGGGATGGAGTACCACCGGTTCCCCGGCGGCCAATCGTGAACTACCCCGCCCTGCTCGGCCTGACGGTCTCGCTGAGGACGGGGCTTCCTGTTTCTAAGACGCGCTTTGCAGGAACCGAATCGATTCCCGTAGGGAGCGCAGTCTCCGCAGGCATTGAATCGGGGTGAACCACCCCTACTTCGGTGAGTCCGCGAGAAAGGATGTTGTAGGCGGCGTTGAGGTCGCGGTCCGCCTCGAATCCGCATGAGGGACACGAGTGTTCGCGTACCCACAGCGGTTTGTCGGTCGCAACGCCACAGTTGGAACATTCTTTGGTCGTTCCAGCCGGATCGACGGCCACGAAGTGCGTGCCTTCGCGGTCGCACTTGTATTCGAGCATCCGAAGGAACGTTCCCCACGCCGCTCCGGCGCGGTTGCGGCTGTTCGAGGGGAGTTCCATCAACCCCTTCGCGTCGAGGTCTTCGACCGCTACGAGGTCGTATTCCCGGGCGTAGTAGTTCGAGAGCTTGTGCAGGAAATCCCGACGCTTCCGCTTCAGGTCGGCGTGGCGTCGGGCGACGATGCGCTGTTGCGTGCGGTAGTTGGCCGAGCCGTGTTCCTTCCGCGAGAGCTTGCGTTGTTCGCGTTCTAACCGCTCGCGTTCGTCGGTTAGGTCGGGGCCTTCGACGGCGGTCCGGTCGCTGTCGTGAGCGTACTTCAGGATACCCACGTCGATTCCGATGCATTTCTCGGGATTCTCGGGCTTCGGTGACGCGTCGTTCTCGGTTTCGATTCCGAGGACGGCGAACCACTCGCCGGTCGGTTCCTGCTTGACGACGACCTCCTTGATCGTGGCGTCGTCGAGGACCTCGCGGTGGGAGACCATCGGAACGTCGCCGATCTTGGAAAGAGAGAGTACAGGCCGACCGCTCGTGGAGTTCGTCGGGCGGTTTGAGCCTGTACCGGTAGTTGTAGCGCATGGTCTACTCGTTGATGAAAGATGATGACGGCGCTGTATCCCCTCCCTACTCGCTCCCTCCGGTCGCTCGTTGAGGAAGGGGCCGTAGCGCCTGCGATTAGGTAAACGAACCCTCTGGCAATCGCGACTCGGCTTTCGTCCGCTGCGTTACCGCATCCACACACGCGCCCCGTCAGCTGATCGGCCGAGTTCAGTTTCCCGCGGCTGTCCGAACGTCGCTAAAATCACTGGCGAGCGCAGCCGTTCGACGATTCTCACGTAGTGCGATCATATATACCCGAACGTCCATCGGATCGAAAACGCCAGACAGGGGCTACCTCGAGCACTCCTGTCCATTTGATAGAGAAAGGCTTATATAGAATCACAAACAATCACTCGAGTGACTATGGCTCAACAGCAGATGGGCAATCAGCCCCTTATCGTACTCTCGGAGGACAGTCAGCGAACCTCCGGAGAGGACGCGCAGTCGATGAACGTACAGGCCGGGAAGGCCGTCGCCGAGTCCGTTCGGACGACGCTCGGCCCGAAGGGGATGGACAAGATGCTCGTCGACTCCTCGGGCAACGTCATCGTCACCAACGACGGTGTCACACTGCTCTCGGAGATGGAGATCGACCACCCCGCGGCCGACATGATCGTCGAAGTCGCCGAGACCCAAGAAGAGGAAGTCGGTGACGGCACTACCAGCGCCGTCGTCATCGCCGGCGAACTCCTCAGCCAGGCCGAGGACCTCCTCGACCAGGACATCCACGCCACCACCCTCGCCCAGGGGTACCGAGAGGCCGCCGAGGAAGCCACCGCGGCTCTCGAAGAGATCGCCATCGACGTCGACGAGGGAGACACCGAGATCCTCGAGCAGATCGCCGCGACGGCGATGACCGGCAAGGGCGCGGAGAACGCGAAGGACCTGCTCTCCGAACTCATCGTCGAGGCCGTTCGCGCGGTCGCCGACGACGAGGGCGTCGACACGGACAACATCAAAGTCGAGAAGGTCGTCGGCGGCTCCGTCGAGAACTCCGAACTCGTCGAAGGCGTCATCGTCGACAAGGAGCGCGTCTCCGACAGCATGCCGTACTTCGCCGAGGACGCCGACGTCGCAATCGTCAACGGCGACCTCGAGATCAAGGAGACCGAGATCGACGCCGAGGTCAACGTCACCGATCCCGACCAGCTTGAGCAGTTCCTCGAGCAGGAGGAGGCCCAGCTGCGCGAGATGGCCGAGAAAGTCGCCGACGTCGGTGCCGATGTCGTCTTCGTCGACGGCGGCATCGACGACATGGCCCAGCACTACCTCGCACAGGAGGGCATCATCGCAGTCCGTCGCGTCAAGTCCAGCGACCAGGCCCAGCTCGCCCGCGCGACCGGCGCAACGCCGGTCTCGAGCGTCGACGACCTGACCGAGGACGACCTCGGTGCCGCCGGTAGCGTTGCTCAGAAGGAGATCGCCGGCGACCAGCGCATCTTCGTCGAAGATGTCGAGGACGCAAAGGCTGTCACGCTGATCCTCCGCGGTGGCACCGAGCACGTCATCGACGAGATCGACCGCGCCGTCGAGGACTCCCTCGGCGTCGTCCGAACGACGCTCGAAGACGGCAAGGTGCTCGCCGGCGGCGGCGCACCCGAGATCGACGTCTCGCTCTCGCTGCGCGACTACGCTGACTCCGTCGGCGGCCGCGAACAGCTCGCAGTCGAGGCCTTCGCCGACGCGCTCGAGGTCATCCCGCGAACGCTGGCCGAGAACGCCGGGCTCGACCCCATCGACTCCCTCGTGGAGCTGCGCAGCGCCCACGACGGCGGCGACACGGGTGCCGGGCTCGATGCCTACACCGGCGACACCATCGACATGGACGCCGAGGGCGTCTACGAGCCGCTTCGCGTGAAGACGCAGGCGATCGAGTCCGCCACCGAGGCGGCCGTCATGCTGCTTCGCATCGACGACGTCATCGCCGCGGGCGACCTCGCGGTCTCCCACGACGACGATGACGAAGAGATGCCGCCGGGCGGCGGTGGCATGGGCGGCGGCATGGGCGGTATGGGCGGCGGCATGGGCGGCATGATGTAAAACTAAATTTTGCTCTGCGGGCCGCCTTCGGCGGCCCTCGACAAAATTTAGTATAAAAGCCTCCGCCTTCCGTTCCGGCTGCGCGGAGCGCAGCCGTCACATCAGTTGTCGGCCCGAGCGCTACGCGCTCGGTCGGGGGCTTGTTCGGCGGGCTCTCGTCCGCTCGAGTTGCCCACTGCAGTCGGCCCATTTCGTCGTTTTCTCTTTCGTCGTCGCTCCCGAATCCCGTACTCTCGCGGTTCGTTTCGGTCGATACCGTCCCGACGAGTTTTCGATTTCGACTCAGATCGACGATCCGACCGCTCGAGGCTCGAGAGCCGCCCCCGCGCAACCTTCATATTTGTTTCGTCACAAGAGACGATTGTGACAAACGATACCGACAGAAAGCAGGACGTAGCGGCCGCCTTCGGAGACGCCACGGATGGTTATCGGGACGGGGCAGTTCTCAAGGAGGGGACCGACCTTGACCAACTCGTCGACTGGTGTCAGGACGCGACGTATACGCTCGACGTGGCAACCGGTGCGGGACACGTAGCCGGTGCGCTCGCCGAGACGGGTGTTTCGAGGGTCGTCGCAGCGGACCTCTCGCCGGAGATGGTCCGGACGGCGACGACTGAGTATCCTCGCATCGAGGGCGTGGCAGTCGACGCCGAGCGGTTGCCGTTCGCCGCTGACCGGTTCGACGCTGTCACCTGCCGCTTCGCCGCGCACCACTTTCCGGACCCCGCTGCCTTCCTCGCGGAGGTCGAACGCGTCCTCGAACCGGGCGGCGTCTTCGCGCTCGAGGACCTCTGTGTCCCGAACGATCCCGAACTGGCGGCGTACGTGAATCGGATCGAGCGGCTTCGTGATTCGGGTCACGTCGAGACCTACTCCCGAACGCGCTGGCTCGAACTGTTCGAGGAAACCGATCTGACGGTCGAAACCGACCGCGAGGCAAGTCGTCGCCTCGAGGTCGACGCCTGGCTCGATCGGATGGACGTGCCGGCCGACCGTCGGCGGGAGATCCGTCTGCTGCTATCCGACGCGCCGGCAGCACTCGAGGAAGCGTTCGACTTTCAGGACGCCGGCGACGGCGAACGACTCGAGTCATATCGGACCAGCATCCTGCTGCTTCGAGCGCGACGGTGATCCGTCGACGAGGGGGACTAATCGCCCTCGTCCGCGCTGCCGAACCCGGGCCCGTGATCGAACCGATGGCGATCCGGATCGGCTGGCACCGTCAGGCTTATACGCCAGTGGATGACACGTATCTAACACGAATGGACCGGCGGCAGTCCGGACTCGCTTCGATCGCCATCGGGGGACTCCTCGTGGTCCTCTCGGACGGCCCGCTCGCCGTGACTGGAAGCGGGACGGGTGCACCACTGGTACTGCTACTCGGGGGCATACTACTGCTTCTGGGGAGCGGCAGTCTCCTGGTGTCGTTCGCTGCCGACTGACCGCCGTCACACCAGGACCGTCCCGCCAGGCTCGTTCGGGTCGTCCGTCGGTATTGCCTCGAGTTCGGCGGCGGTCCGAGAGACGATCGTGTCCGCGGGAGCCGGCCCGTTTCACGTCTTGTCGGCTGATACTGACGAACTAAGTAGCGGCCCGCAATATTCACCACTATGAACACGATCCTTCTGGACAGCGACGACGTCGACGAGCACGCCGCCCTCGGCGACGTCATCGACGCGGTCGAGCAGGCGTTCGCGGCCTTCGAACGCGGGACGACGCAGATGCCCGCCAAGTCCTATATCGACCTCCCGCAGTACAACGGCGACTTTCGGTCGATGCCTGCCTACCTCGATACGGGCGAGTGGGACGCCGCCGGACTGAAATGGGTCAACGTCCACCCGGACAACCCCGAAGATCACGACCTGCCGACCGTACTGGGGACGATGATCTACTCCGATCCCGAGACCGCGTTTCCGCTGGCGATCATGGACGGGACGACGCTCACCATGAAACGCACGGGCGCTGCGGCGGCGGTCGCGACCGACTATCTGGCCGTCGAGGACGCCTCGAGCCTCGGCCTCGTCGGGGCCGGTGTCCAGTCGTACACCCAACTCGAGGCGATCAGCGAGGTCCGACCGATCGAGGAGGTCGTCATCTCGGATCCCGACGACGAGCGAGTCCAGCGGTTCGTCGAGACCTACGAGGATCGCTTCGACGTCTGCGGGGGCTCGATTTCGGAGGCTGGGCACTGTGACGTACTCTCGACCGTGACGCCGGTCGAGGAGCCGATCGTGGGGCTCGAGGACGTCGGCGAGCGCACGCATGTCAACGCCATCGGGGCCGACGCCGAGGGGAAACACGAGCTAGCTGATGCGTTGCTCGAGGCGGCGACGATCGTTATCGACGACCACGAGCAGTGTACCCACTCGGGCGAGATCAACGTCCCCTACCGCGCGGGGACGCTGAGCGACGCGGACATTCACGGTGAGATCGGCGAACTCGTGGTCGGATCGAAAGCGGGGCGGACCGGCGAGACTGGGATCACGGTGTTCGACTCGACCGGACTCGCGATTCAGGACGTGGCGGCCGCGCGAGTGGTCTACGAACGGGCGTCGGTGGACGGTGCGGGCTACGGGTTCGACATGGTCGGTTTCGAGGGATCGCCGTAAGTCGCTTCACGGTCCGCTGTCCGCCGATCGAATTGCCGGTCGCCGTTCAGACACTCCAGTCAGGACGGAACTTGCTCGACGAAGCGTCCATCCGCCGGACCGACACCGTTCTCGGACGGGAGGGAGTAACTTCTACTTGCTCTCTCTCCTGTCTTGACACAGCGATGGAACACGTACGGACGCTCGAATGTACGCTCTGTGGCGAAACGTACGACCCCGAACAACTCGTCTACACCTGTTCGAACCATCCGAGTGTTCAGGGCATACTCGAGGTGCAGTACGACTACGACGTCGTCCGCGAACGCTTTGACGAACCCCTCGACGGGAATATCCGTGATCAGTGGAAGTATCGGGCGTTCCTCCCGGTCGAGGAGGACGCGGAGCCGGTGACGTTGCAGGAGGGTGGAACGGACCTCTACGATGCGCCGCGCCTCAGCGACGAACTGGGTGTCGAGATGCGGGTAAAAGACGACGGACGAAACCCGACGGGCGTTCTGAAGGACCGCGCGACTAGCGTTTCGGTGACGAAGGCGACCCACGCTGGCCGTGACGTCGTTACGTGCGCGTCGACCGGCAACGCCGCGGCGTCGCTCGCCGGGTACGCTGCCCGGGGCGGACTCGACTGTCGGATCTTCGTTCCGGGCGATGCGCCGGAAGGGAAACTCGCACAACCGCTGGTCTACGGTGCGGACGTACTCGCCGTCCGGGGGAGTTACGACGAGGCCTACGATCTCAGTATGGAGGTAACCGAGGAGTTCGGCTGGTACAACCGCAACGCTGCGATCAACCCGTTTCAGGTCGAGGGCAAGCGAACCGTCGGTCACGAACTCGCCGAGCAAACGCGGGGCGACGTGCCGGATTGGTTGGTGTTCTCGATGGGAGACGGCTGTACGATCTACGGCGGCTGGAAGGGGTTTCGCGAATTTCGCGATCTCGGGTTCGTCGACGAAGCGCCGAAAATGCTCGGCGTTCAGGCCGAAGGTGCGAGGGCCATCCACGACGCGTACCACGAACACGACTCGACCGACGACGTCGCGAACACGCTCGCAGACAGCATCGCAGTCGGTCGTCCGCGCAATACGCTGAAGGCGGTGAAAGCACTGAACGAGAGCGGCGGTACGTCCGTAGTGGTCAGTGACGACGAGATCCTCCGCGGGGAGAAGACGCTCGGCAGCGCCGAGGGAATCTACGCCGAACCCGCCGGGGCGGCCCCCATCGCGGGGATTCGAAAGGCGCTATCGGAGGGGATCATCGACGAAGACGAATCGGTGCTCGCCGTCGTTACCGGCTACGGACTGAAAGACGCGAAGAGCGCCGTGGAGGCGTCCGGAAGTGCCACGGAAATCGCGGCGGAGCTGGACGAGGTAAAGCAGCGATACAGCCCGTAAGACTGCTATCGTAGCCACTGACAGTCACTTCATACCCGATCGCACGACGGGAGCGCGGTTCGGAGCGAGCGCGGTTCGGGGCAAGCGCGGTTCGGAGCGAGCGCGGTTCGGAGCGAGCGCGGTTCGGAGCGAACGCGGTTCGGAGCGAACGTAGTGAGCGAGAACCGCGGGGATGCGAACGGTGAGCGGAGCGAGCCGTGAGCGAACGCAGTGAGCGAGAACCGCGGGGATGCGAACGGTGAGCGAAGCGAGCCGTGAGCAAACGCAGTGAGCGAGAACCGCGGACTGTCCGATCGGCGTGTAACTCGTTTCAGTTGTTCCGCTCGCTCACTTACTGCACTCGCGTGAGCTGGCAGCCGACCGAACTGCGGGCGCGTCTCGATTCATTGATGGCCGCTCGCACTACTCACGTTCCACGCAGTCGTCGCAGAATCGAGCCGGTCATCGAAAGCTCGTCGGCGTAGTGGACGACCGGGTCGTCGGTCGTGCTTGGCAGGCCGTTGGCCTTGAGCATCGTGTTCTCGTGGATCGTCACCTCGGCGGGCTGGAGCGGCCACGGATCGTGTGCGACCTCGCCGGCCAGTACGCCGTTGGCGGTCGGCGTGTAGAACCGCCGACGGGCGGTGAGCCAGTGCTCGAGCATGTCCGGTTCGGCGGTCCGGATCTCGCCGTCGGGACGGTAGGTCGCGGCGAATCGAGCGGGTGTGTCACCGTCCGTCCGCCGGCGCTCGCTCGCGAAGGCAACGTGGTTCTCTTCGGTGGCTCCAACTCGAATGTTCGCGTCGGAGATGGGCAATCTCGTCGTTCGGCCGATCGTCGTCGCGATCGGCGACCTGTCGAGATCGATACTGAAGAAAAAGACGCCGGGGTCGCCCCGATAACGGACGTATGTCCGGACGGTGAGTACCGGAAACGCCAGCCGAGTGATCGACGGCGTCCCGCGGAGACCCACGTTCGTCAGCACGAACGGGAGCACGCTCAGCCAAGCGCGGCCGTCCCGCGTCTCGAGAGTCAGTTGACCGGGGACGTGCGGTCGAAGTTCGTCCGGATCGACCGGCCAGTGAGCGAGCAGTCCGTGGCGCCAGGTCATCGAGGCGACGTGCGGTGCGGTCGGCGACGATCCTCTTGCGAACGTCCATCGAAACGGATCCGTGCGTTGTGTAGTCATCCTCGGAACCAACAGGTACTGTCACTACCCGACGACGGGGCGACGTAAATACTAGATAGGATGCTGTCAAATCCGATGGCGGTTTGCCCGTTGCCCCGCGGACAGGGCCGCCGTCTGATACCGAACCGTGGCGCTTGCGTCAGTCAGCCGGATCGACCGCTGTGTCGTCGGATCTCTCGAGTGTGACGCCGTCCGAGCCGTCGTCACCCGCGTCCGACGATCTGAGACTCTCGATCACCTGATCGGTGGCGTCGGTCGCTCGTAACACCAGCACGCCGAACCCGATCCGGGCGAGGATGTCGAGGTAGGACACGACGAAGATACCGCCGAACGCGTCGAGCAGTCCGAGGCCCTGTCGCGAGACGAATCCCATGATCAGATAGAACACCCAGAGCAACAGGAGCAAGTTCCGGAGCTTCCCGTAGAGCAGGACGCGCTCGCCGCTTTGGGCTGCGGAGCGCTTCGTGAGCGGCCACACCATCAGGTAAACGATCGCCACGAGGGAGACGATCGTGACGATCCCGGCCGCCGCGTTCAACGGGGGCTCGAGGAGATAGCGGGCCATCGTCGAACCGACCCACGCCACGCTCAGAACGGCGGCTGCAGCCAGTTGTCGTCGCGTCGCGCCGGCGATCAGCCCGGCGACGATGACCATGATCGGCGTCACGATCGTGTAGTCGACGTACCGGGTCATCGGAATCGGATCGCCTCCCGCCGTCGTAATTCTGAACAGCTCGATCGACATTCCGAAGTTGGCGAGCGCGAGCGTCCCGCAGATGATCGGGACGGGCAGGTAGTACCGTCGCTTCCCGGCCGGCATTCGTACGATCCAGACGAGGAAGCCGACGGTTGCGGCAACCATCGCGTAGAAGGCGATCCGATAGAGTTGGAGTTCGGGGATCATCGGCTGTCACCTCCCTGTCCCGCCGGGGTCGCGGTCGGATCGGCCCCTGCGGAAACGGTGAACTCGTCGACGGCGTCGGCGAGGTTCGCCGCCCGTTCGTCGAGCCGCGTCGCCTCGGCGGAGACGTCGGCGATCGTCGCAGTGGTCTCTTCGGCGGCCGCGGCGACCTGCTGGGCCTGCGATGTCGTCTCGTCGGCGACGCTCGCGACGTCTTGGACGATCGTCGCCAGCTCTTCGGCGGACCCAGCCTGTTCGTCGGTCGCCTGATCGATCTCCTGGACGCCGATCGTCACCTGTTCGATCTCTGTGGCGATCCGGTCGAGTCTGTCCGAGAGCGAGTCGACCTGTTCGGTCGCCGACCCGATCGTCGATTCGGCCGCCTCGATCTGCCTGGCACTCTTCGTCGCGCGCTGCTGTATCGATTCGATCATAGTTTCGACGTCGTCGACCGCCGTCTGGGTCTCAGCTGCGAGTTCCTTGACCTCGTCCGCGACGGCCTGGAAGCCGCCGCTATCGCTCGAGGCGCTTTCGGATCGCGCGGACTCGATGGCCGCGTTCAATGCGAGCATGTTGGTCTGGCCGGCGATCTCGTCGATCAGTTCGACGATCTCTTGGATCTGCTCGGCCTCCTCGTCCAGCGACCGGATCGTCTCGGCGACGGCTTCCGTCTGGTCGCTGGCCGCGTGCATCTCCGCCGTCGTCTCGGTGGCCGCCCGCTGGCCGTCGGTCGCCAGTTCGTCGACCTGACTGGACTGCTCGGCGATGGTACTCGTCGCGGCGGCGACCTCCTCGACGGTCGCGGACATTTCCTTGACCTCGGTCGACGCCATCGACAGGTCCTCGGCCTGCGATGCGGAGCCGTCGGAGATCTCCTGGACCGACGTGCTGACCTCCTCACTCGCCCGCCGGATCTCGTCGGAGCTGGTCTGGACCTCCGTACTCGTCCGCGCGACCTCCGCGGAGATCGTCTTGACCTGAGCGACCGTCTCCTCCAGATCGGCGATCATCTCGTTGAACGCCTCGGCGATCGAGACCATCGCCTCGTGGTCCGTCTCGGGCTCGAGGCGCCGCTGGAGGTCACCGTCGGCACACGTCGCCATGACCTCGCTGTAGCGCTCGGCTTCGGCCTCGAGCTCGCGGTTTCGCTCTTCGGTCGTGCGCTGTGCTTCGCGGGCGCGTTCGCGCTGGTCCTCGAGGTCCGATAGCGTCTCTTGAAGCGAGTCTCGCATCGACGCAAAGGAGCCGTAGAGCGATCCGACCTCGTCGATCCGGTCAGTCTCGAACCTGACGTCGAGGTCGCCGTCACCCATCCGTTCGGCTTTGCCGGCGAGCTGCCGGAGGTTCAGCGAGATGTTCCCGCCGAGGACGATCCCGACGAGGCCGAGGTGGAGGACGACGACCAGCAGCAAGGCGAGTAACGACGACGTCGCGGTCTGCTGTGGGCCGTAGACGGCCGTCGCGGTATCGTAGCTCGTGACCGTCAGCGATTCGCCGTCGGCGTCGACTGTCGCCGATGTGGCCGCGAACTCCGTGTCGGAGTCTTCGGGTGTTCCGGTCGCGACGCCGTCTCCGTCCGGCGAAGCGGCGGCGAGGACGGCGTCATCGCCGACCGTCGCCGCCTCGCCGACCGACGCGATCGGCTCGCCGTTTGCATCGGTGACGATCGTCCGCCGGTCGTCTGCGGTCTCGAGGGTTGACCCGAACGCGCTCACGGGGGCGGAAACGGCGACGTAGCGGTCCGATCCGCCGTCGACGGCGGCGACGAACGACAGCACCGACTCATCGCTCGCGACTGCGTCGTGGGCGGCGCTGGGTCCGTCGCTTGCACCCTCGACGTCGGCCGTTTCGAAGAAGTTCTCACCGACCGCGCCGTCCGCACTACTCGCGAGCACCTCGCCGTTGCCGCCGAGATAGTGGACTTCGCTGATTCGGTCCCCACGCGTCGACTGGGCCGTCGCGAGCCGTTCGCTGATCTCAGCGTTGGTCCCCTCCTGAACGGTGGCATCCGCGGCCAGCCCGCTCGCCGTTTCGGCGTTCGTCTCGAGCCAGGCCGCTGCGACGTCGCTTCGGTCCGCTGTTCGATCGCTGAAGTGGTCTTCCGCCGCCGGGCCGACCGTACCGGAGACGTGGCCCAAAAAGAGCGCGGAAACCAGAACCGTCATCAGGACGACGAGCAAGAATATGAGACCGATCTTTACACTGTACGTTTCTCTGAGCCGATCAGGGAGATAGTCCTCGAATGCCATAGTGTCTCGTTGATTCGTCGGGCGGCGCGACGCTACCCGATGTCTTCTTTACCAATGTTTACCCATCCCAATTGAATGTATCGGTTAAACTTATTATCGAGAATGATAGTCATACACTATTCCGTGAGAATCAGTTCTATAGACGTTATTTCCGGCATTTGGTTTAGCCGAACGACTACTCAAATACATATGAATTATACCCAATTGGGTGGTGCAGGGCGGAAAGCCGACCGCAATATCGGCGAACGACCCGAAACGCTCCGCGGACGGCGCGATCGATTTACGTGCCGGTGATCACTGGGGTGGTTCAGTCGTCTATTTCGATGGCCGGTCGACCGGGCTCGGCGTTCGTGAGCACGTCGTCGTCGGCCTCGTCGGCGCGAACGACGCGAACCGGGGCGTCGAACTCCCGTTCGATCAGCCACGCGGCGGACTCGAGCGCCGCGTGTTCGTCGTCCGGCCCGAGCGTCATCGAGAGCGCCTCGCGTTCGGCCTGGAGGTCCTGCCCGTAGTCGGCCGCGGCGTCGCCCTGCTCGCGGATGTGGGGCTCGCCCATGAGTTCGCCGATCAGGTTGTCGGCGTCGCTCTCGATCGCGATCTCGAGGGCATCGTACTTCCAGTCGGGGGCGACAACGACGTCGATCGCCTGCGGGTCCTCGATCCCGGCGACCTCGACGATGTCGCGGATATCCTCACGAGTGTTCGCGACCAGCCGACGGCGCTTTGACACGTAGTCGCGGTCGACATCGGCGGTCGGCCATTCGGCCTCGGCGACGAATCCCTCGCTGCCCAGTTCGTCGTACAGCTCTTCCGCGATGTGCGGTGCGACCGGCGAGAGCAGTCGGACGACGGCCGACAGCCCCCGCTCGTAGATCTCGGCGTTGGGTTCGGTGTGATTGGCGTATTGTCGCAGCGTCCGCGTCAGATCCTGCGTTTCGCGCAGCGCCTTGTTGAACGTCAGGTCGTCGTACTCGTCGCTGGCGATGGCGATCGTCGCGTCGATCTCCGCGTCGACGTAGCTCGCAACGGCGTCGTCGTCGCCGTCTGGTTCGTTCGTCACGTACTGTTCGACCATCCCCTTCAGCCGATCGAGGAAGGCGTAGGTCGACTGGACGCCCTCCTCGCTCCAGTCGAAATCGCGCTCGGGCTGGGCGGCCTGCATCATGAACAGCCGCGCGGTGTCGGCTCCGTACTCCTCGACGATCCGCTGGGGCGAGACGACGTTCCCCTTCGATTTGGACATCTTCTCGCCCTCGAGCTGGACCATCCCCTGTGCGAGCAGGTTCGTGAACGGCTCGCGGTGCGCTAACCCCTCGTGGTCGGCGAGCACCTTCGTGAAAAAGCGCGAGTAGAGCAGATGCATCACGGCGTGTTCGATGCCGCCGACGTACTGATCGACGGGCATCCAGTCGTTGGCCTGCTCCAGGTCGAAGGGCGCGTCCTCGAGACCCGGCGAGACGTACCGCAGGAAGTACCACGAGGAGTCGACGAAGGTGTCCATCGTGTCGGTCTCGCGGACGGCTTCGCCGCCACAGTCGGGACACGTGGTCTGCTTCCACTCCTCGGCGGCGTCCAGCGGGTTTCCGGTGGTGTTGATGAACTCCGGCAACTCGACGGGCAGGTCCTCCTCGGGGACCGTGACGGGGCCACAGTTGTCGCAGTGAATCACTGGAATCGGGGTGCCCCAGTAGCGCTGCCGGGAGATACCCCAGTCGCGCAGCTGGTACTGCGTGGCCTCCTCGGCGCTCTCGATCTCCTCGGTGAGTCGTTCGCGGGCCGTCTCGCTCTCGAGGCTCGAGTACTCGCCGGAGTCGATCAGGACGCCGTCGTCGGTATACGCTTCCTCGCTCACGTCGGGTGCGTCGGGAACCGTCTTACCGTCCCAGTCGTCCGGTTCGGGTGCGATGACGGGCCTGATCTCGATGCCCTTTTTCTCGGCGAAGGCATGGTCGCGCTCGTCGTGGGCCGGGACGGCCATCAGCGCGCCGGTCCCGACGTCTGAGAGGACGAAATCGGCGACGTAGACCGGGATCTCCTCGCCGGTGACGGGATTCGTCGCGGTCAGTCCCGTCTCGACGCCATTGGGTTCGTCACCGTCCGGGTCGGCCTCCTCCTCGATGAAGTGACGGACGTCGCCGTTCTCTTCGGCCAGTTCCTCGCTGATCGGGTGGTCTGGCGCGAGCGCGAAGAACGTCGCCCCGTGGATGGTGTCGACGCGGGTCGTGAACGCTTCAACCGGGCCGTATTCCCCGATTTCGAAGTCCAGTTCCGTCCCGTACTGCCGACCGATCCAGTTGCGCTGCATCTGGCGGACCGAGTTGGGCCACCCCTCGAGGTCGTCGATGGCTTCCAGTAACTCGTCGGCGTACTCGGTGATCTTCAGGAACCACTGCTCGAGTTCGCGCTGTTCGACGGGCGTGTCACAGCGCCAGCAGAGTTCCGCCTCGCCCTCGACCTGCTCGTCGGCGAGGACGGTCTCGCAGTGGGGACACCAGTTGACCTCGGCGTCGCGGCGCTCGACGAGCCCCTCCTCGTGGAACCGCTCGAAGAGCCACTGGTTCCACTGGTAGTATTCGGGCGTGCAGGTGGCAATCTCCCGCTCCCAGTCGTAGCCAAAGCCCATCGACTCCATCTGTTCGGTCATGGTCTCGATGCAGTCGAACGTCCAGTCGCGGGGATTCGTGTCGCGCTCTTTGGCCGCGTTCTCCGCGGGGAGACCGAACGCGTCCCAGCCCATCGGATGGAGGACATCGTCGCCGCGCATCCGGCGATACCGAGCATACGCGTCCGTAATCGTGTAGTTGCGAACGTGTCCCATGTGGAGTTTGCCCGACGGATACGGGTACATTCCGAGGACGTACGTCGGATCCTCGACGTCGTCGGGCGTCCGATAGACGTCCGCCTCGTCCCACGCCTCCTGCCAGCGCCGTTCGACCGTCGCGTGGTCGTATCCCGCGTCGCTCATTTGCTTATATACGTCTAGGAGGGGACGCCGTCCTATAGCTTTCCATACCGTACCCCGTCGGGCCGTCGAACGGCCTCGTCGAACGGTCCCGGCGAATGCCCCTCGAGCCGTACCGAACGCTCGGTCCCGACCGGTTCCGGGAGGCAAGCGATTTTATTCTCGTCCCACCACACCCCGAGGTATGGGAGCAGATTCCACCGTCTTCGTCACGGGTGCGAGTCAGGGACTCGGTCGCGAAATCGCCACCGCGTTCGCCGACGAGGGTGCGAACGTCGCGCTCGCGGCCAGGAGCGACGGCATCTACGAAACTGCAGCCCAGATCGACGCCCCGGACCGAACGCTGGCGATCGAGACCGACGTGACCGATCCCGAATCGGTCGCCGATGCGATCGACGAGACCGTCGACACCTTCGGCGGGCTGGATTGTCTCGTGAACAACGCGGGGATCGCCGGCCCCACCGCGCCGCTCGAGGAGACGACCGACGGCGAGTGGATCGAGACTCTCGACGTCAACGTCGTCGGCGTGGCTCGCGTCACGCGGGAAGCGGCCCCGCACCTGCGCGAGTCCGAGCAGGGAAGCGTCATCAATATCTCCTCGATCGGCGGCAAGCGGCCCTACGCCAACCGAGGCCCGTACGCTGCCTCGAAGATGGGTCTGATCGGGGTGACTCGCGCGCTGGCGGCCGAGTTCGGCGACGACGGCGTCACCGTCAACGCGATCTGTCCCGGCCCGGTCGAGGGCGAGCGAATCCGCGGCGTCTTCGAGCGACAGGCCGAGGCGGCGGGCGTCTCCGCGGAGGCGGTCGAGGGAGAGGTCCTCGAGAGTCTCATGATCGACGAACTGGTCCCGCCCGCGGAGGTCGCCGACATGGCCGTCCACCTCGCGAGCGCGGACTCACGGCACATCACGGGCCAGGACATCAACGTCTCGTCGGGCGGGGCCTGGTACTAGCGTCGGCAGCGGAATCGCGAGTGAGTTTAGAGGACGGCGAGAACCGCGACGAGCAGGCCGATACCGACGAATACCCCGCCGCCCGCCCGACGGAGTCGGACCGACGAGCGAACCTGCTCGCGCTGGTCTTCGAGGCTCCCGGTCGCGATGATGAGCGGCGTCTCCTCGGTCCCTCGCAGGACGTATCCGTCGGCCGTTTTGGTCAGCTCGCCCCGAATTACTAGCTCGTCGGCGTCTCGGACCACGGTCGCCTGATACTTGTCGGGCATGGTGGTCTTCCCGCCGACGTTGACCGTAAACTCCAGATCACTAATGACGCCGTCCTCGCTCGCCAATCCCGTCCGCTCGAGGAAGCGATTGACCGGGCCGAGGTCCCCGAGATAGGACTCCGTCTCCGGCTCGCCCAGAAACAGTTCCGGCGAGTCGAAGGGGTCGTCGTCCGCGTCGGTTGCCAGCGTCGTCGCGTCCACGCGGACGCGGTCCCAGCTGTGATCGATGGCGAACTCGCCGATCGTGAGTTCGGCCTCGGCGGTCCGCCACCGGGTGCCGTTCGGTGCGTTCTCCTTCCGGCGGACGCGCCACGCCCAGAGGGCGGCCGAGTCGCCCCCGTTCGGCTGGGGACCGGTCCGCGTCGGCGACGCCGGCTCGAGGACGTGGACCGGACCACTTACGGTGGCTTCGCCGCCCGGCTCGATCGGCTCGTCGCCCGCCGATGCGAGTTCGCTGATCGTTTCGCTTCGATCATCGAGTTCGCCGGCTCGAGACAGCACGATACCGCCGAACAGGAGAAAGATCCCCGCGAAGACGAGTGCGACCACTTGAACCATGGTGGAGCTGTTATTATCGAGACATAATAACTGCCCGGAAACGACCGATCACGGTGACGGTCCGACAGGTGACCGCGCGGACGCCGTCGCGCGGTCGCGTCACTGCGTCGGTCGGTGACCCCGGTCTACGACCGAACGCCGGGCGGCTTTGAAGGGCTCCAGCGCCGGCTACTCGATGTCGATCTGTTTCGAGTCCCCGCTTCCCGAGACCTTCGGCAGTCGGACCGTCAGCACGCCGTTCTCGAAGCCGGCGGCCACCGACTCCTCGTCGACCGGCTCCGGCAGGCGGATCCGGCGACTCGCCGACGTTTCGGTCCGCTCGCGCCGGAGGTATTTGCCCTTGGGATACTCCTCCTCGTCGGTCCGATTGGCCTCGAGGCGCAGCGTCCCGTCCGAGAGCGTCAGTTCGATGTCGTCGGTCTCGTAGCCGGGGAGGTCGGCCGTCACGACGTACTGCTCGTCAGTGTCGGCGACGTCGACCGGCACCGAGCCGGGGACCTGTAGTCCGCCTGCGCTCATGCCCTCTTCGACCTGTCGGCTCACGCGGTCGAGCATCTCCTCGATATCGTCGAACGGATTGCGTCGCATACTCAAGTGTAGGGGCCCGACCGGGATAAATTCTGCCCGCAGTGCGACGACAGAAGGCAGGGCGCTCGACGGCGGCTCGCGTTTCGGAGATCGAACGCGTCACTCGGGGAGGGTGACGAGCCCGTCGTCGAGCGCGTCAAGCAAGACGTCGCGTGCGTGACCGTCGGGGTCGACGCCCTCGTAGACCGCCTGTACTTCGCCGTCGGCCAGCACAAACGTCGTCCGGGTGGTCACGCCGCTGTCGCGCCGTTCGACGTCGAACGCGTCGGCGATCTCGGCGTCGGGATCGGCCAGCAGGTCGAACTCGAGGCCCTCCGACTCGGAAAAGGACCGGTGGGAGTCGACGCCGTCGACCGAGACGCCGTAGACATCGACGCCGGCGTCGCGATAGGTCTCGCGCTCGCGCTGGAACTGGTTCGCCTCGACCGTACACCCCGGCGTGTCGTCTTTCGGGTAGAAGTAGACGACCGTCGGTTCCTCGAACGCTGGCGAGACCTCCTCGCCGTCCTGATTGCGTGCGGTCACGGTCGGCGCGTCGTCGCCTGCAGCGAGTGGCATACTCGTGGTAGCGTGGGACGCGAAAAAACAGTTTGTGGTCCGGCCGGACGATTCTCGCTCGAGCGACCGATATTTTCCCGTCGGCGGTACGAGCGAACGTCTCCGTTTCGAGTGAACAGGTACACGAGATCAGCCGGAACGGGCTTGTAATTCGGTGCCGATCTCGGTCATTTCTGCCCACATCACTCGTATTATACCCCCTTCCGAGTACGATCACGTATGGAAGATATCGTGCTTCACACTGGTGCAGAGCACCCCGACCTCCTGTGGATCCTCGGTCCGGCACTCCTCTCGTTCGTCGCGGGACTCGGAATCGGCTCCTACGTTGACCGCATTCGAGCGTGGTTCCGTCCGGAGAGCGATCCGATGATCGAGTAATCGAGTTCTCTCCTTTTCCGTCGCTCGAGTCGCGAGGCCGTTACTCGACGACGTGTTCCGTATCGTACGAGCCCAGCCGCCGGACCCAGCCGTTCTCGGCCAGTTCTTCGAGATCCTCGATCGCCTCCTGCGTCCGCGCCTCGTAGAGCCCGGCCTCGAAGTCGACGTGGAAGACGTAGTCACCTAAGCGCTCCCCGCTCGGCCGGGACTCGACGCGGGTCAGGTTGATGTCTCGATCGGCGAACGGCTCGAGCAACTCGAGCAGCAAGCCGGGATAGTTCGCGTTCGGGTAGACCACCAGCGAGGTCTTGCCGCCGCCCGTCGAGCGCTCCGCAGCGGGTGCGATCGCCAAAAAGCGCGTCGCGTTCGAGTCCTGGTCCTGAATGTCCTCGGCCAGCACCTCGAGTTCGTCGCCGCCGAGGGCCGGGTGGCCGATACCTGCGACCGAGGGATCGTCGCGGGCGAAATCGACGCCCTGAGCGGTGCTCGCGACGGCCTCGAGCGTGGCGTCGGGGTACTCGCGCTCGAGGTAGGTGCGACACTGCGCCAGCGCTTGCGAGTGGCTGGCGACGGTGTCGAACTCGGGACCCTGCGCGAGCAGGGCGTGGCGGATCGGCGTGACGATCTCGCGGACGACGGCGATGTCGTAGTCCGCGATGGCGTCGAGGCTCTCCGTCACGGAGCCCTCGATGCTGTTCTCGATGGGAATGACGCCGCGGTCGTATTCGCCCGCGGCGACGGCGTCGACGATCGCCGTGACCGACTGGCGGAAGTCGATCTCGTCGCCGTCGGCGATCGCGTTCGTCGCCCGGTGTGAGTAGGTTCCTTCGGGTCCCAGCGTCACTGCAGTCATACCCGCCGATAGCAGGCTACGGGCCAAAAGACCGTCGGGTTCTCGGGGCCAGCCAACGACGGTTTCTCAGCACTCAGTCGTCGATCGGTGCCCCGGAGGTACCGCTCCCGCCGCTCGAGGCCAGAAAGCCGTCTTCGGTCGCCCGTTCGGCGAGGCGCGGCTGGAAGACCCACGCGCACAGCAACAGAATGGGGATCATCGTGGCCGCGACGACGGAGTAGCCGGTGTGGAGGCTCGGCATCATCGGTGCGGCGTAGACGAGCGGGTAGACGATTCCGCCGACCGTGCCGACGCCCCCGACGACGCCGGCGACGGCACCGGAACTGTTCGGGAACATCGCCGGCACCTGTGCGAAGATCGCGCCCTCGGCGAACGCACAGCCCATGCCGACGATGAAGCCGGCCGCGACGGCCAGCAGCACCTGGCCGGTCAGGCCAGCCAGCGTCATCCCGACCATCGCGAGCACGATGAAACACAGCGAGACGAACGTCCACTGCTCGCGGTAGCGACCCGTGAAGATCGGCAGGATGTTCTTCTCCGTGCGGGCGAGCAGGTCGCTGACGTAGCCGCCGATCGGCCGAAGCAGGCCGGCTGCGACGGAGAACGTCGCGGCGAACGTACTGGCGAGCACGAGGTTGTTCGTGTTGAACCCTTCCCGGTAGTACGTCGCCAGCCAGCCGTTCATCGAGAGCTCGAGGCCGAAGCTCATCACGTACGCCAGCGCGAGCACGACCGTTCCGTAGCGGGTGGCGGTGTAGAGCCAATCTTTGAGGTTCGCCGTCGACTTGGTCGCCTCTCGTTTCGCGTCGCTCTTGGCGGCCTCGCCGATCGTGTAGTAGACGATCGCTAGCAGGATCGAGACGATCCCGGTGTAGAAGAAGGCCGCTCGCCAACTCGTCTCGAAGATCGGACCGCTCCAGTTCTCGGTGAACACGCGCGGGAGGATGAGCGCACCGCCGGCGGCACCGGCGTTGCCGACGCCGGCGTAGATTCCCTCTGCAGTTCCCAGTTGCTCCTCGTCGAACCACTCGGAGACGTGCTGGATCCCGATGACGAAGGTGATTCCCGCAGTCGCGACGATCAGCCGCTCGACGAAGAAGACGGCGTAGGACTGAGCGAACGCCGACGCGATGGAGAAGATGCCAACGTACGTTAACACGATGGCGAACACCGTCGGCGCGCCCCAGCGATCGGAGAGCCAGCCGGTCAGAATGCGACCGAACGGCGCAAGCCAGATCGCCGCGCTCGCGAGGACCCCGATCTCCGCGAGCGAGAGGCCGAACTCCTCGGCCATCGGCCCCGTGAACGGCGCGAAAGAGAACCAGATCAGGAACGAGAAGTTGAACCCGATCGTTGCTAACACTAGCGTCCGCCACTTGGTCATCGTGATCACGACTGCTCACCCCGACTGAAGCTGCAAGTAGTGCACTTGAACTTCCTCGCTTCCATTGCGGAAGGGGGAACAAACGTGTTATTGGTGTCCGAACTTTCATCGATCTCGCCCCATATTTTTCGGACTTCTTCGATGTTTTTCAACATAGCTCACTCGAGTTGTTTGGGAACTCCCGTATAAATCCACTTATTAGAATATACCCAACCGTACGGCAGTGCTCTAACAAAGACGCCCTGTATTATGGCGTTTAATTTCCAGACAAATGGCTTATTCTGGGAGTATTGTGAAAATACACAATCCTCTATTCGGTGCGCGTCGTCGTTCGTTCGGTTCTCTCGCCAAACTGGATTCGTCGGCTCACAAGCGGGCTGGACGACCCTCCTCGGGTCGTTCGGAAATCGAAGATTCTCGAATGACTTGCCCCCGAGACGATCCACATGATACGCGGCAGCACACTCTCTCCGACCTACCGACGCCGCTCCTGTCGCTGTCACACCGGAGAAAACTACCGATCGGACGGCTTACTCGTCGAGGTGCTCGATTCCCTTCTTCGAGACGTTCGCTTCCGTAATCTCGTCGGGCATCCAGTCGGGCTTGTCGTCGGGAGCCGTCTCCTCCCACGCCCAGCCGTCGTAGATGTGTACCTTGTCCGTCCCCTTCTCGCGAAGTTTGAGTTCGACGCGGTCCGCCGCCTCCTCGCTCGAGCCGGGCTCGAGCCGTCTGGCCGCCTTGAGTGCAGCCTGTCGAGGTGTGTTTCCCGAGAAGACACTCGACTCGTCGTCGGGTGATTCGCGCAGTGCAAAGTTTCGTTTACCGTCTTCGCGTACCATGATTATCGCCTCCATGTCAGTCAAGCACACGATCCGACATAAAGATATCCCCAAAAACCGACCGACTGCGCCAGTATCTTTAAGTGAGTAGCGTACACCATTTCACCGCAATATCGACACCCCGGATCCGGTCGCCGTGCTGTCGTTGGTCGCTCGTTGCGTGCGTGACACAGTCACTCGCCGAGCCGTCGAAAACACTTAAGTATATCCTACGGCGAAGTTCGGAATAGAATCCCGCGATGGTACGGAAAAAGAAGCTGAGTCCAAGCGGTGCGAAAGACGACGACGGTAACTACCACAACGTCCACCTCAACCTCCACGAAGACGAACTCGAGGTCGCGGGCATGGATATCGGCGACGAGGTCTTCGTCCGGGTCCGGGACGGCAAGATAATCATCCAGAAAGCCAACGAGGACGACGTCGAACACGAGTTCTAAAAACCGACCTTTTGCTCTGCGGGCGCGGCAGAGCCGCGCCCTCGGCAAAACGTCGATGAAAAGCACTCCTCCTTCCTCTCCGTTCGCTGACTCGCGGTTTCACCGCTCGTCTATCCGCGGCGCGTAGCGCCGCGTAACCGCTCACTTCGAGTCAGTCGTCGGCCCGCTCGCTCGTTTCACTCGCTCGCGGTACAACACTTGGACTGCAACCCGCAGCAACGCCGCTGAAACGAAAAACTGCTTTCTCCCTCAGCGCAGCGCCTCGAGGTCGAACTCGAACGCCGAGACCGGCACCTCGAGATCGTGCTCGACGAGCACCTTCGGATGGACCTCGCCGATCACGCCGACCTCCTCGCCGTCGATGACGACCGCTGCGGTTCGACCCGAAATGAAGGTCGGGTGGTCGGTCGGCGGCGTCTCGAGGTCGACATCGAAGTTGCGAGTGAGGGTCTGCAGTCGGGCCTTGGCGTCCTCGTAACCGGCCTCGTGACTCGCGAGGACGGCACCGACGCGGCGTCCCTCCGCGACCCCGGTGTTCTCGCGCTCGTCGACTTCGGCGGCGAAGCCGATCTCGGCGAGATTTTGTGGGTACGAACGGTGGGTGTTCCGCTCGAGGACCATCAACAGCGACGGCATGACCCACGTCCGGAGCATGGTGAAGTCCTCGCTGTAGGGCTCTTTGATCGTCGCGGGCTCGCCGGCACCGTAGACGTCCTCGCCCGGCGCAATCTCGAGCCGGTCGAAGTTCTCCCCCTCGCTGATCATATGGAAGTTCAGCAGGTCCTCGAAACCCAACCCGACCAGCTGGGTTCGGGCGGCGTTCTCGAGCCGGGAGCGCTCGTGACGCCCGCCGACGGTTCCCACATCGGGATAGCGGGGCTCGAGTTCGTTGAAGCCGTAGGCCCGCCCGAGGTCGTCGATGACATCAAGCGGGTGGAGCACGTCGACGCGGTAGGGGGGAATCGTCACCTCGTAGACCAGATTACCGTCTTCGTTTTCTTCTTTTTCCGCCTTGAGACCCGATCGCTCGGCGAGATCGATCACTTCGTCGGGGTCGAGCCCGATCCCGAGGATCGTCTCGATGCGATCGTGGGCGACCGTCTTCGTCTTCATCGAGAGGTCCGGGCGGACCACTTCGTGATCGGGATACTCGACCGTCACCTCCTCGAGGGTGGCCCCGCGAGCCGACAGCGCGTAGCAGACGATGTTCAGCATCTTGTCGATCGTCCACTGGTCGGTGCCCGTCATCTCGACGAACAGGTCTCTCGAGTCCGTCGAGACCTCGGTCCGCCGGCCGTTGATCACCGGCGGGAACGAGAACAGCCCGATGCTGTCGTAGATCGCCGGATACCGATCGTACTCGCTCACGAGGTCGGCGTAGGTCTGGCCCGTCTGGTGCTGCTCGAGCACGTCGGCCGGCGTCATCTCCTGATCGGAATCGAGCGGCACGAACCGGTCCTCGTCGGGTTCGACGCCGACGTACCGGATGGTCGGGTTCCCCTCCGTCGCGGCGGTCCCCTTGAGCATCGTCAGATCGTGAATCCCGATCGCCCCCTTCGCGCGCTTGCGCCCCATCGTCGCGTGGAGTTTCTCCTGCAGTTGAATGAGGGACTCGAGGGCTTCCTCGTCCAGATCGACATCTCGAACGACTGCGCCCGTGACGTACGGACGCTCGTCGGGGACCGATTCCTCGACTTCGATCGTCCACTCCGACGAGTTCGGCGAGGGAACGTGCACCCCTCGCGCGTCGCCGTACTGATACCGCATCGAGCGGGCGACGCCCTCGACGGAGAGCCGATCGAGGCGGTCCGGCGCGAACTCGAGTTCGAACTCGCCGTCCTCCGTGCGCCCTTCGAACTCGAGGCCGAGGCCGAACAGGTCGTTGATCAGATCGTCGTCGCTCTTTTCGTCGTGGCCGGTCAGATCGCGCAGTTCGTCGGGGTCGATATCGACGGTGGGCATCAGTAGGTCACCTCGGTTTCGCGCAGCAGTTCGAGGTCACACAGGGTTCCGTGGATGTCCCGGATGTCCTCGAAGCCGTACATCAGCATGAGCAGTCGCTCTAGGGCGAGTCCCCAGGCCATCACGTCGCACTCCACGCCGAGGGGCTCGAGCATCTCCTCGCGGAAGATGCCGGAGTTGCCGATCTCGACGAGTTCGCCGGTCGTCGGGTGGGTCCCGAACAGTTCGAAGCTCGGCTCCGTATAGGGGTTGTAGTGGGGCTTGAACTGGATGTCCGTGATCCCGAACTGGGAGTAGAACTCCTCGAAGGTGCCCATCAGATCGCGAACCGAGAGGTCCTCGGCCATCACCCAGCCTTCGATCTGGAAGAACTCGAGTAAGTGCGTCGGGTCGAGCGTGTCGTTTCGGTACACCTTCTCGACGCTGAAGTACCGCTGTGGCGGCTCGAGATCGCCCACCTCCTCGCCCGAGAGGTAGCGGGTCGACAGCGAGGTGGTGTGTCCCCGAAGCGCAAGCGCCCGGGCGAAGTCCTCGTCCCACGGCGAGTGATAGCCCTCGCCGTCCGGGCCGACGCCCTCCCGGTGAGCGCGCTCGACGCGCTCGACGAGGTCCGCGGGGAGGTCGTCGATGTGGGTCGGCTGCTCGAGGGCGAACCGGTCCCAGTGCGTGCGCGCGGGATGATCCTGGGGCATGAACAGGCAGTCGTTGATCCAGAAGTCCGCGTCGACGTGGGGTCCGTCCATCTCCTGGAACCCCATCCCGACGAGGGTGTCTTTGACGCGCTCGGCGGTCTGGCGCAGGATGTGGACCTTGCCGCCCTCGACCTGTTCGGCGTCAGCTTCGACGTTGTATTCCGCGAATTCGACGTCTTCCCACTCGCCGCTCGTCAGGAGCTCCGGGGTGACCTGGCCGACTGTCTCGGCGGTCTCGATGCCCGCCATCAGCTCCGTGACGGCGCGCTCGGTCAGCGTGACTTCGCGGACCGTCGATTCGCGGCGCTCGAGCAATCCGCGGCGCTCGAGTCCCTCGAGCGTCTCCGAATCGACGTCGACGCTGTCGATGGGCGCGTCGTCGGCGTCGGCGAGTGCCTCGAGCGCGTTCGCCTCCGCGTCTGCGGCCGGATCGGCGTCGGGGTCGGCGGTGATCTCGCCGCTGTCGATCGCGCCGTAGCCCTTGCGCGCGTAGTTCGAGAGCGCGATGTCGACCGCGCCGCCCTCGAGCCCCGACGCGCCGATGACCTGCCCCATCGAGACGGGGTCGGCGTCGGCTCCGGCCTCGAGGGCGGCCTCGTAGAGCCGGACCTCGGGAAGCCCGTCGGTGACGTACTCGCGCCCCTCGTCGGTCAGCGCAACCGTTTCGTCGACACGCTCGCTGACGGCGACCAGTCCCTCGTCCGCGAGTTCGAAGACGGCCCCGGTGACGGTTTCGGGGGGGAGGTCGGTCGCCGCGGCGAGGGCGTCGACGGACGTTGCCTCGTCCGCATTCGCGGTCTGAAGGACCGCGACCTGTTGTGCTGGAAGTTGCATTCGCTTGTTCGTATGCCTGCGTGTCGGTCAGTTAGCGGTTCCGATATGCCCGGGCATCGGGGCCGGGGGAAGAGCGCGGTCGGTTTCGCCGCGAGCGCTCGGTGTGAGCGCTCGCGGATCCACCGACCCGGCGTTACCGGGCGAAGAAGAAACCGAATCCCGACCGCTCGTGCGTTGACTGTCCGCCGACACCGGCCCGCTGGGATTCGGGTGCCATAGGTCCCGCCTCTCGACGATACGCGAAAAAACTTGCGCCTGGTGTGGCTCTCGTCGTGACCGACAGCGGTCGCTCCTCCCAATCGTGCTCGTTGCGGGCCGCAGTCGACCGTCGATTCGCGTTTTCGGCTGGTAATCAAATTCGACTGCATCCCATACTTACATCGTTCAGAACTGCCGATATATTTACTACGGGGCGGCCGGTAGGCGGTCGCTCTCGAACACTATTGAAACTATGAGACGAACCAATCAGACGCTCTCAGACGTGGGTAGCACGGCGGCCGCGCTACTCAGCACGCTGCTCGCTCAACTCCCCTCGAGTCCGGGACGGGCATGGAACGCACTGGTGTACAGTTCGGCGTATCTGTCGCTAATCGCGATGGCCGAGGTGGTCATCGTCTCGACCCTCCTCTCGCTGCCGCCGAGTCCGGCGGCGGTCGTCGTTGGGCTGGTCGTCTTCGCCGTCTACACCAACGACCGCCTCGCGGACGTCGACACCGACGTGATGTCGAATCCTGGACAGGCGGCGTTCGTCAGACGACATCGGGACGTCCTCTACGTGCTGGCGTCGATCGCGTACGGGCTCGCGGTCGCACTCTCCGTCCTCGGCGGCCCAATCGCACTCGCGGTTGCCTTGCTCCCGGGCGTGTTCTGGGTGTGCTACGCCACGAACTGGATTCCCGGGAGCGGGAGCGTCGGACGCGTCCAGCGGCTGAAAGACGTCTTCCTCGTCAATACGATCGTCGTCGCGCTCGCGTGGGCCGCGACCCTGACGTTCCTTCCGCTCGCGTTCGCCGGGGAACCGATCACGACTCCGACGCTCGTCGTCTTCTCGTACTTCTTCCTTCGTGTGGGTACGAACACGGAGATCCCGAACGTCCGCGATGTCGACGGCGACCGGGCGATCGGCGTCCGGACGATTCCGGTCGTGTTCGGCGTCACTTGGACGCGCTGGATCCTCTCCGCGATCGATCTCTGTACGGCCGGACTCGTGGTGCTCGCAGTCTCCCTCGAGTTCCTCTCTCCTGCACACGCGCTCGCGCTCCTCGCCGGAATCGGCTACTCGCTTTCCGTCACGTCGTTGATCGGCCGGGTCGAGAACGAGCGACTGCTGGCGAAGGTCGCCGAATGCGAGTACCTCGTGGTCTTCGTCGCTCTCACCCTCGCCGTCTCGCTCTCCTAACAACTGCACACTTCCGTTCTCTTTCACGAAGGGATGACTCTCCCAGCACGTTTAATAGCGAACAGCGATATCTCCTCCGTATCTGTGTTCTCTATTACTATTTTGTCGACAATATTACTCGCAACCATTGCGATCGGAACGGCGGCGGCGCTC
Organism: Natrinema sp. H-ect4; assembly: GCF_041894845.1. Taxonomy (NCBI): domain Archaea; kingdom Methanobacteriati; phylum Methanobacteriota; class Halobacteria; order Halobacteriales; family Natrialbaceae; genus Natrinema; species Natrinema sp. H-ect4. The sequence goes on along the minus strand of NZ_JBHDYC010000019.1, from coordinate 28,095 downwards.
CTCGCCTGGCGGGAACGACCTGAGCCTGGTGCAGTGCCGCTCGTCATCCTGCTCGCCGGACAGTGCTTGTGGTCGGCGCTCTTGCTCTTCGATATCGAGGCATCGACCCTCGGCGCAAAAGTCTTCTGGGCGGATCTCAGATGGATCGGCGTCGTCGCCATTCCGGTCGGCTGGATGCTCTTCTCGCTGGAGTACACCGGTCGGGACCGGTACATCCAGCCGCGCTATGTCGCGCTCCTCTCGATCGTGCCGGTGCTCACCGTCGTCTTTGCACTGACTGACACCGGCTTGCTCTACGCAGACTCGAGGGTGGTTCGCGAGGACGGTATGCTGTTGCTCAGCCGGACTCCCGGCCCCTGGTTCTGGATTATCACCGCCTACACGTACCTGCTGGGGCTGCTCGGTTCCGTTCCGCTCCTGGAACTGATCCGAGACGACTCGCTGCCGTTCAGGGGCCAAAGCGCCGCGCTTCTCATCGGCATTCTGGCACCGTGGGCGAGTAACGTTCTCTTTCTCGTGGGTGCCATCCCGGTCCCGGGACTCGACCCGACGCCGGTCGCGTTTTCGATCTCCGGCGTCGCCTGTCTCGGCGCGCTCACGCGCTTTCAACTCCTGGGGAAGAGCCCGTCGCCGAACCCGCGTGCGCGTCGACTGCTCTTCGAGCGGATGCCGGACGGTGCCATCGTTACCGACAGCCACGACTACATCGTCGAAATCAACGACGCCGGCGCGGACGTTCTGGGAACCGAACCCAGTCGCGTGCTCGGCAGGCCGCTTCAGGAGATCGCTCCCGACGACTCGCTGCTCCCGGCTGACGGATCGGTCGCGACGCGCCGCTCGTTCAAGAGCCCACACGACGGCCGGCTGTACGACGTGACGGCGACCGCCATTACCGACATCCACGACCGGACGATCGGCCACGTTATCACGTTTCACGATATCAGTGAACACGTTCGACAGCAACAGCGCCACGAAGTCCTGAACCGCGTCTTCCGACACAACATCCGGACGGAAACGAACGTCATCAGCAGCTACGCCGAGTTACTCGCGGACGGGGACGATCAGGGTGCTGCCGACGAGATCACGGCGAGCGCGCGACGCATCGAGGAACTGGGGGTCAAAGCCCGCGAAATCGTCGACGTCTTCGAACGAGGGCGGGACTCGATCGAAGCCGTCCCGCTCGAGTCGCTCCTCGCGGACGGCATCGCGATCGTCCGGGAGGAGTATCCAGACGCTTGCATCGATCGTGAGTCGGATCTGGGGGAGATATACGTCGCTAGCGTCCTCGAGCCCGTGTTCGTCAACCTCATCGAAAACGGTATCGAGCACAACACCGGTCCGAACCCGTCCGTTCGAGTCGCGGTCGAATCGGACGGCGATCGGGTACAGATACGTATCGCGGATAACGGATCCGGAATCGACGACTACGAACGGTCTATCCTGGAGCGCGGAACGGAAACGCCGCTGGAACACGGTAGCGGTCTCGGGCTCTGGTTAGCCAAGTGGGGGGCCGAAATCGCCGGCGGTGAGGTGACGTTCGAGACGGACGATCCGACCGGTTCGATCGTTACCGTCGAAGTTCCAGTACTGTCTCCACCCACTGCCCCTCGAGCCGAATCAGACGAAAATCCGTCGTAACGGCCGACCCACTACTGATTCGAGATTCGTGTCGTCTCGAGCGAGCCGGGATCGACCCACTCGAATCCCGACCGCTCGGTCGTCGCCGTCGCCTCGGGGACGTCGACGGGCGCACACCCGTCGGCGAACTCGATGCGAGTCTCATTGGATTCGACCGCGGGTAGCTCCGGAAGGAATTCGTCGTCCTCGAGCAGCCCCCGGACGGAGACGGCTCCGCCCGCGTCGAGCGCCGCGCCGAGCGCACGGTAGCGGTCGTCGTCGGACTGGGGCTCGAGCGCCGTCCCGAACGAGTCGTTGTCGATGCGCGCCGTCTTGCTGGTCCCCGAGAGCGTCCCGAATTCGTCCGCATTCGTCGCGTTTTCGTCGCTACTCGGTGTACTCTCCCCGTCGTCGAACACGGTCGTTTCCGACTCACAGTTCTCGGATCGCTCGTCGTCGTCTTCCTGTCTCGAGACCGCGGGGGTGCCCCGAAGTTCGAAGCCGTCGATCTCGCTCGAGGATGTCGACCCGCTCGGTCGATCCGGGGCTGGACTCGACGGTGGCACGGCCGGCTCGTCGCTCGAGATTCGTTTCGACGATGCCGCCGAATTCAGCACCGATCGCGCGGACGGTTCGGCTTCGTCGATGAGCGAGTCGACGCTCGTCGTCGGATCGCGCGGTCGGTCGGAGCCCCGCTCGAGTGCCCACGGCGGCCACGGTCCGTTGCCGTCGGCACCGAAACCGTCGCCGTCGGGCCCGGTCGCATCGTCGGTCGCCGCAGCCGGGACGTACGCCTCGAGTCCGTGGTCCGGACAGAGCGGTCGATCGACGGCCTCGATTCGCGGGCCGTAGCGGTCGCGCAGGCGCTCGAGCGCACTCGTTTCGATCAGTGCGGCCCGCCAGCGGTCGACGCCCGCCGAGAGGAGGACGAACCGCGCGCCGGTTCCCGCGAGGACGGCGTCGTTGATCGTCCAGAGGACGGCGGGGAGGTTGTCGCTACTCAGCGGTGTCTCGGGATAGGTGACCGACGTCTCGCGGCGGCGGCCGCGGGGATCGGTGGCGGTGAGTTGCAGTCCGTTCTGCGTGTGTGTGATCGTGACCGACCAGCGGATCGACTCGAAAACCGCGGCGAGTTCGCCCTCGAGGTCGGCCTCCGAGTACCGAGCCGGGCAGGCCAGCCCGCGGTCGCTCCGCGTGATCGTCCGACGGAGCACCGTCCGCCGGTCGACGCCCGTCGAGAGCGTCTCGGCCAGCGCCGTCTCGAGGCTCTCGCCATCGGACGGACCCGGTCCGAGATCCGCCGGCGTGACGCCGAACGCACCGAGCACGTCGGCGGGGACCAACAGGTCATCGTTCGACTCGCGGAGGGACCGGGCCATCGATAGTTTCGGGTTCCACGAACGGCCCTATATATCTTTGTCAGACGCTGAAAACGTATTATCTCTCTCACCCGAAAAAACCTATCAGTTCAATCTCACCAGATCGCCAGCACTCGTCAGTACCGTCCGGCTGATCGCCGCTCAGCGACGCCGCGGCGACTCGAGTTCGATGTCGGCCGCCTCGAGTAGTTCTTCGACTTCCTCGCGTTTCTCTTGGTGTTCCTCGAGGAACTCCCGCATGAGCTGGGCGGCCTGCTCCTTGCAGTCGCCACAGAGTCGTTCGCCGCCGACGCACTCGTCGTAGACGCGCTTGGCGAACTCGTCGTCGTCGCCGGCCAGCAGGTACGCGTAGAGTTCGTAGACGGGACACTCGTCCGCTTTGCCGCCGAGTTCGCGCTGTTTCTCGGCCGTCTCACGGCCGCCGGTGGTTGCCGATTTCACCTTGTCGTAGCCGTCCTCGGGGTCGTCCAGCAGCGAGATGTGACTCGCGGGAATCGAGGAGGACATCTTGCCGCCGGTCAGCCCAGTCATGAATCGGTGATAGATCGAGGACGGCGGCTGGAACCCGTAACCGCCGTTGTCGACCTCGACCTGTCGGGCGAGTTCCTCGGCCTCGGTGCGGTCGAGTTCGAAGGCATCGATGTGACTCTCGTAGACTCGCTTCTCACCCCCGATGGCATCGATCAGCGCGTCGAAGGCGTCGTCGGTCGCCCGTCGGTCGAAAAATCGGGTCCGCGGCCGGATCGGTTCCATCCCCGCCTCGGTCAACTTCGTCAGGACCGAACTCAGCGTGTCCGCGCTGACCGCGAGTTCCGACAGCGGCGTCTCCTCGAGCGCTTCGGCGACGTGGACGCACCGAAGCGTATCGTCGTCGAAGTCGGCGGGCTCGAGTCGCTCGTAGAACTCGGTGACCAGTTCGCGCTCCTCGTCTTCGAGTTCGAAGCTGGCGTACGCTTCGGAGACTTTGAAGAAGCGCATCCGCTCTGCGAGATCCCGAGCCAGTCGAACGTGAGGATCCTGATCCGGACCGACGGGGATCACGGTCGGCTTGGGCTCCTCGAGTTGCGGGTAGAGGATGTCGGCCATCTGGGTGACGACCGACTGCATGTGCGAGACATCGGTCTCGCCGTCGAAGCCATAGATCGCCTGGAACTCCGAGAAATTGGCCTCCGCGCCGAGATCGAAGGCGAGATCCTGCACCTCGCGGTTAGTCGACTGACGGTAGAGTTCCCCCTCCTCGGGGTCGAAGCCGAGTGCGAGCAGCGAGAGCAGGTAGTTGCGCGCGTGCTCGTCGATCTCGTCCCAGCTCATTCCGCGAGCCGAGTTGGCCTCGAGGTCGGCGATCAGGCCGTAGGCGTCGGCCCCTTGCTCTTGATGCCAGATGATCTCGTCGAAGACCAGTTTGTGGCCGATATGGGGGTCTCCGGTGGGCATGAATCCCGAGAGGACGGCCGCGGGCTCGTCGTTCCGTAAGGCCTCGGCGACCGGTCGGTAGTCCCGGTGGCCGAAGATGACCCCGCGTCGCATCAGGTAGTGCGGATTCGGCACCTGCTCGAGCAATTCATCGAACTCCTCGATGCCGAACTCCTCGAACAGCTTCCGGTAGTCGGAGACGCTCGAGGATCCCCAGGGGTCCAGCGCGACGTCATCCGCACCTGCGGCTCCGCCGTCGGAGCGGAGCTCCGACGAGGATCGCGATCCAGGGGATCGCTCACCGCCGTCTGTCAGCGGTTCCCCGCTCGTCGGTTCCCCTGACTCGGACTCCTCGAGTGGGTCGTCTCCGGTCATTACGTGCGTTTTGGCTCGGCAGCGCGCAAAAACCTTCGGCTTCGCCGTCGGGGCCGTGTTCAGATTAGTTGATTCCATACGTACGCGTAGCTCTGGAGCCACGTTTCGGCGGTATTCGGTTCGGCGTTTCTGAAACAATTTCCGAACTGGTAGGTTCGTCGTTTTACTTCTTGAAAGAGACGTTCAACGGCGTTCCGATTTCCGTGTGTTTCGTGTCGAAATCGGAGGCTGTGTCGGTTGAGTGCAGCTTTTAGCCAGGGTCCAGAATCGACGAGAAACATGGCGTCGTCGACATCGTGTTTCTCGGTGAGTTCAGAGAGAAAGATCGAGGTGACACCCTCGTTTCGCGTCGGAAACAGCCTAACGTGTAGAAATTTGTTCGTTTCGGGATCGACAGCAGCGTACAGCCAGTAGCGCTGATTGTCGAGGTGGATCACGGTTTCGTCGAGTGCGATGTGATCCGGCTGGGCACCGTCTGCCGGCTGTAAGTCGGCTTTTTGAACCCAGTTATGAACGGTCGAGCGCGCCCGTTCGACACCGAAGCACTCTAAGACAGAGACAGTATCTGAAAGTGACAATCCGCACAACTGGAGCTGGATACTAAGTTCCATGAGCTCGCGCGGTGTCTGCTCGCGCTCCACAAAATCTAACTCGATCCCGATACTAGATCCGTCGAGGCGGTCGAATTCTGGCATAGCACAACGAATTCCACCGCCTCACTCCTTCAAACTCTAATCTGAACAGCGCCCGCCGTCGGCGAAATCATCGGTCGGCGAGAGTGAAGTGGATGCGCGTCGAACGTCGATTGACGATGCACGTTCAGGTATTCGGGCGTCAGCGGGAGATCGACGAGTCGCGGATCGACGCGGACCCGGAAACGATCCGCGAACAGGTGCGGGCGTACGAGGCCGGCGAGCGGGGGACGTTCGACCTCGAGATCGAGTTCCCCGACGACTTCACGGGACGCGTCATGCGAGCGATGACGGCGATTCCGGCCGGCGAAACGCGAACGTACGGTAAAATCGCGTCCGACCTCGAGAGCGCACCGATCGCGGTCGGGCAGGCCTGCGGCCGCAATCCGATTCCCGTGATCGTTCCCTGTCATCGGATCGTCGGCGTGGACTCGCTCGTCGGCTACGGCGGCGGGCTCGAGTTGAAACGGCAGTTACTCGAGCACGAGGGGGCAGCGCTTCCGAGCGAGCCGTAGACATTCGCCGCTCGCCGTTGCCGTGTCAACGGGCGAGAGCCGCCGCGCGGCTGAATTGGTATATAGTAGCCACTGAAACGAGTTACACGCTGATCGCATCGCTGTCATGTGATCAGGTGTACAGTAACTTTCAGTGGCTACTATAGTCCATCCGCCCGACGGGTCGATCATGCCCGATTTCCCCATCCTCACTGACGGTGATGTCTACTCCGAGTTCGACTATGAGCAAGTCGTCGACGCCATGCGCGACGCGTTCGCGGAACGCGCTGCAGGAACGCTCGAGGCCCCGCCGCGCTGGCATGTCGACGCCGGCGAGGGCGAGTTGGTGTTCACCGCCGGCTCCGCGACCGGGCCGGCGAACGTGACCGGATTCAGGGTCTACGAGACCCACCCCGAGTCCGGCGACGAGCACACGGAACTGGTGGCCGTCTTCGATGCAACCACTGGCGCGTTCGCTGGCCTGTTCGTCGGGTTCGCGATCGGCGGGCTCCGGACCGGCGGCATCGGTGGCGTCGCGATCGATCGCCTCGCTCGCGAGGACAGCGAGACGCTCGGGGTTCTCGGCTCGGGGTTTCAGGCTCGAGCGCAGGTCGGCGCGGCGTGTGCCGCCCGCGACCTCGAGGAGGTTCTGGTCTACAGTCCGACCGCAGAGAGCCGCGAGTCGTTCGTCGAGACTACCGACGGCGAGGTCGAGCCGCCCGTCCGCGCGCTCGACGATCCCGAACCGGTCGTCCGCGACGCCGACGCGCTCGTCTGTGCGACGAACAGCGAGGTGCCCGTTTTCGACCCCGACTGGCTCGAGCCCGGCACCCACGTCACGACGATCGGGCCGCGATTCCGGGACGCCCACGAACTCCCGCTCGAGGTGGTCGACCGCGCCGACGCCATCGCGACCGATTCGCTCCCGCAGGTCGACGCCTATGACCGGCCGTACGTCGCGTCGGGCGACGACCGCGAGCGAATGGTCGAACTCGCCGACGTGCTCGAGAACCCCGATCTCGGCCGCCAGCGCGCGGACGACATCACGCTGTTTTGTTCGGTCGGGCTCGCAGGAACGGAGGTCGTGCTCGGGGCGGAACTTCTTGAGCAGTTTACGTAGACGGAGTATCACGTGCGGTGGCGCGCGCTGTCGACTGCCCGAGAGATAGCGAGGGCAGTCGACGACACTGTGCGAGGGATGAGTGAACGACTGAAAGGAGTGAACGAATCGGTTGGGGAGGGTGTGGATTTTCCGTGTTGCCAGCATGAGCAGAACGCTCGTCGTTCACAACCCTCAGCATTCAAAACGAAGTAGACGGCTATAAACAGCGATCGATGACCGTCTCTGATCCAGTTCCAATTAGGGAGTCAACCGCTCGAGCGACCACCACTCTATCTCCGTCTCTCCGGCGGCGTCGTCGCCGACCAGCGCGAACACCACCGTCTTCCGGACGCCGTGTGCGAGCCGAACGTCGAGCGCCAGATCACGGGGTTCGAAAACATACTCGGCCGGATGCACGCGAACCAGCAGTTCGGAGTGCCCCAGTTCCTCGACGGACTCCACGTCCGCGTAGGTCCGGAAGTCAGCACCGAACTTGTACCCCGTCTTGGGGACGACGCCGCGTTCGCGCAACTCTGTGTAGACGGTCAGCCGCCGATCGAACCGCTCGCCCTCGACCTCGCGGCCCCGTTCGCGGACCGTCTCGGCCTCGAGCGCGAGCGCCCCTCGCTCGGCGAGGTAGGTCGCCTCGAGCAGCGAGCACTGCAGCGTCGGCTCGTCGTACTCCCGGCCCTCGAGGGGCTGGCCGTAGAACGTCTGCTCGTAGAGGGACAGCGGCGGCTCCCAGACGACGACCCGATCGGCGAGCAGGTCGGCCTCGCAGTCCGCGGGCAGCGTGGCGTCGGCGCTCGACGTGCCGGTCGGATCCCGCCGCCCCACCTCGAAGTAGGTAATTTCGCTCTCCTCGTCGACGACCGCAAGCACGCCTTCTCGAAGTTCGGCGGCCGGAATGTCGGTCCGCTCGCCGATGATCCGCAGCGCGTAGGCAATCTCGCCATCTCGAGGTCCCTTTCCTCGCGGGAAGACCGCGAAATCCGCCTCGCCTGTCGGCGGGTTCGGAACCCACGGCTCCGCGGCCGGCGAGAGGTAGAAGCCCCGCGAGCGCAGGTCCGCGTAGACCAGAAACCGGACCCCGAAATCCTCGCCTGGCTCGCGGGCCACGAACTCCCGAAACCCGAGGCGCTCGCCGCTGGCGGCGTCGACGACCGCCTCGAGATCTCCCCGATACAGGAGGTGGGCCGCTTCGACCGGCGCGAGGGCGATCTCGTTGCCCTCGAGCGGATAGCCGTAGCCCCGCGAGTCGTGATAGCGCTGGCGCGCGTCGCCGCCCACGCGGACGACGCCGTCGTCGAACCGCCCCTCGAGTGCCATGGCCGGGGTTTTGCGGGCCGTGACTAAGTGGCTGCGGATCGATTCCCATTCGAGGGTGGTGGTGGGACGGACACTGCTGGGCGTGCGGGCTTGAGAACTGGGGGCGGGTTCAGGGGCATCTCTGCTGCAAACACCCCGAAAGCCCCTTCCGGCCTCGACTCCCGGGACTCGCTGCGCGCCTCGCTCGCTTCGCTCGCTGCGGTGCTTGCGTCGTCCGGGTTCGTCGAGGCCGGAAGCCCCTTTCAGTCCCACCCACCGCAGCGGTGGCTGGTCGGGCGGCTATAGCACGGTGGTCGTCTCGATTTCGATCGACTGTCAGTCGTCCGCCGCGCTTTCGGCCTCGAGCGCCCCCTCGAGCCCTCGATCGCAGGTCGCATCGAGACAGCGGGTCCCGCTGGCGGTCTCGAAGGTCGGGAGCCCGCAGTTGCATTCGCCGTCGGCGATGCCGGCGGGGACGGCGAAACTGGCGTCGCAGTCGGGATACTGCTCGCAGCCGGCGATGAGGCCGCCCCGGCGGAGGATCCGGAGGTCGCCGTCGCAGTCGGGTTCGGGACACGCCCATTCGCGGTCGAAGGCCTGTTTGACCGCCGCGTCGAGGGACTCACAGCCTCGGTCGAGGCAGACGTTGAACGCCAGGCCGCGCTCGACGCGCATCTTGGGGAGGCCACAATCACAATCGCAGCGCTCGTCGCGGATCGTCGCGTCCGCTGGCACGCCGTAGCGGTCGCCACAGCTGACGCAGTGGACCCCGCTCGAGCGCACGAGCGCACCGCCGCAGTCGGGGCACGTCCCGATTGGTGTGCCGGCCGCCGAGGACGGGTAGTGGGCGAACCCGTCCTGATCGTGGGTGGCGATCCGCAGCGTCTGGGTCCCCTTCTTCGCGACGAGGGTGAAGCCGCCGGTGCGATCGCTCGAGACGCTGTCGGCACGGGTCAGCCACGCGACGGGCTGGTAGCCGTCGGTGTCGTGGACGAGGATGGTGTTGTCGGGTTTGACGATCGTCGTAACCCGGCCGCGGTACTCCTGTCGGTCGTCGTCCTCGGCGATAATGGTACAGTCGCCCGCGAGGACGCGGATCGCGTCGTCGATCATGGCCTGTCTGGCCGCGGGTTCGTACTTAAAGTCGCGGACGAACGGACGACGCCGTCCTAGCCCGTCGGGGTCGGGTAACTGACACACCCGCTGGCTCAGTCGAGACAGATGTACGTTCGCGTCGTCCCGACCCCCTCGAGCGGCCGAACGGTGTCGGTGATCGTCTCGAGGATATCGTGTGAGTCGTCGCCCGCTATCTCGACCATGACGTCGAAGTCGCCAGCGATGACGTGTGCGTCGATCACTCCCTCTGCATCGCACAGGGCCTGACACACTCCCTCGGCGGTTCCAGTTGCGGTATCGATCATCGTATACGCGTCGACCATCTCACCGCTCTACGGAATCGAGCGGCAAAAAACGGGTGTGCGCCGGCTGCCGGGTCACGCTTCGCTCGACTCCGCTGCAGTCTCGTCGTCACCGCTGACGCCCACTTCATCGGTTAGATTGTCACCGCCGACATCGATCGGACTGCTGGGGTCGCGGTCGGGACCGAGCGACCGTTCACCGTCGTCCCCGGCGATCGAGCGAGCGATTTCCGCGGTCTCGGGTCCGCCGAGGTCGCCGGCGCGATCTCGCAGCGTTCGAATCGAGTCGACGTCGATATCGTGCTCAGTGAGCACCGCTTCGGGGAGTCCGGTCGCGGTCGTCTCGGCCGTCGCCGCCTGTCGCTCGAGGGTTCGCATTCTGACGACGGTCGTCGCGACTTCTGCACGATAGCGCCCCTCGCTGATGTTGCCGGCCTCGCGGGACTCGTTCAGGTCCTCGAGTCTCCCCTCGAGTTCGGTGAGGCGCGCGTCGGTCTCGTCGAACTGCGCGGCCACGACGGCTGCTTTCGACTCGTTGGTCTCCGCGTTCGCGATTCGGACGCCGAAGGCCCGTTCCGAAACGTTGCCCTCGATTTCGGCGTTCTGGACGCCGACGGCGGCTGCGAACTGTTCACCGGGTTTGATCGACTCGTTTCCTGCTTCGGAGTCGCTTGCCGCCTGTCCGTTCGCGCTTGAGGAGACGCTCGCTGCAGCGAGGGGGACCGCGACCATCGCGACGACGAGTACCGCTGCCAGCGTGATAGATATGGTTCGATTCATTGGTGCTAGTTGTCTGTCCGTAGTGATAGACACTCGAGTCGATGACTTGGGTTCATCGACGGTTTCCGCCATTCAACGCCGTTTTCGATCCGTTGCCGTCCGGCGATTTCGCCGGTTTCGCCGGTTTCGCCGGTTTCGACCGTCCCGGCTCGCTCGGTGGCCCTGACTCGACGGAGATTCGATTTCGTCTCAGTCATTTTCGTCATCGCCGGCATTCGTCGCAACTGGGTCGTCCGCGTCGGGGAGCGAGAGCACGTTCTCGCGACCGAGGCGGAACGACTCGAGTTCCCCCGCATCGCGGAGCGCGCTGACCACTTTACTGGTCTTCGCGTCGGTCCAGTCGAGTTCTTCGACAACTGCCTGCTGTTTCATCCGGCCGCCGTTATCTTCGACGAGTCGGAGGACCTGTTCTTCGTTGGTGAGGAGCGCGGGATCCGGAGCTGCGGTCGCACTCGAGCCCGCCGCATCGTCAATCGTCGCCGACGCCGTCGCGGATTCCGAACCGGTGCCTGGGGCGGATTCTGGGTGGGTCCCAGGCGCTGAACCTCCGCCTTCGTCGGCCGTCTGTCCCTCCCCGGACGTGCGGTTGCGGTACCACCAGATACCGGCAGCGCCGAGGCCAGCCACGACGACCGCGATTCCCGCGATCATCGCCGCGTTGGCACCGGTCCCACCGCCAGCGCTGGTAACGACGACTCGCGGTTCGCCGGAGACGAAGTCCGTCTCGCCGCCCCGCCAGATCACCGCGTTCTCGCGTTCGTCGTCCGGATCGGGCGCGACCGACGTTCGCTCGTAGCCGTCCGGCCACTCGAGTAGCAATCGGGTCCCGTCGTCGAGATAGATTCCCTCGACGGCGTCACCGGCGCGGAGCTCGTCGCCGTCGACCGCGGCGAACCCGTCCCAGCGGAACGTGTACCTGACGACGCCGTACTCGCGCGCGAGCGACTGACGCTCGGTCGTCACGGTGAACCCATCGGCGGACATCTCTCGGCCCGTCGCGTTGCTCGCCGCGCCGACCGTCTCGTCCATCCGGTCGGCGAGGCTCTGCGTGTAATTGTCGGGATCGTCCCGAATGTCCGATTGCAGCGATTCGAACGCCGTCGTGCTCTCGTTGTCGTCGAGGCGGACCCAGAACTCGAGCGTCCACTCGGCGGTCCCGTCGGGCTCGAGTGCGACGTCCATTCGGACCTCGTCCGCGTCGATCTGGTCTTGCTGGAGCGTAAACGGACTCGGTTGGGGCTGGCCGGCGTTCGTGGTTCCGGTGGCAGCGACGGCGACGACTGGTCCCGATCCGCAGAGGAGCGCCGCGGCGACCACGATCGCGACGCCGGCGCGAACGTTCATACGTGTCGGTACTTGCCACTTCGCTTAAAACATGCGAAAGTCCTAATACGGCGTGTAACTGCCCATAAACGTCCTATCCGTCGATTCAGTTCGAAACTGAAAACTTCACGTCACTTCTCGTTGTCGTTCAGTCCGGGCGCACCGCTACTGGCAGTGAGATCCTGAACGACTTCGCCGAGCGAATCGATTCGATCCGATGTGAGCCGAGTGCCGATCGGTTGCGGCCGACTGCAGATCACTACGTGCCGGGAACGCCGAACGCTCCGACGCCGAGGCCGAGGACGGCGTTGAGAACCAGGAGGATGACGAGCGCGGCGAGCCAGGCGATGAGCCCGATGGCCGCAGCCGTTCCCCAGCCGCCGGGGTACCGCCAGTTGATCACCCAGACCCAGGCGATCAGTGCCAGTATTGGGCCCAGAAGCGGTATCAACGACGTTAGCGCCCATGCGATCGCTCCGAGGAGGGCCGTGACGGTTGCGTGTGAATAGTCATCGACGTCGACGATGAGCCGAGCGCTGACGAAGATCGCCAACCCGCCGATGAGCAGTGCGACGACGAAGGCGACGAGTGATCCGATTACGGAGACCATGTGACACACTTCACCGTCGAGACGATTATATCAATCCCTTTCAGTACCGCCGCTGGCGCGTCGACGGTGGCTGAACCGTCAGCGTGGAGGGTTCGGTGGAAGAAAGCGTCAGCGGGGGAGGGTCGGTGGAGGAAAGCGTCAGCGGGGGAGGCTCGGTGGGAGGAAGCGTCAGCGGGAACGCGTTTCAGGCACCCGGCACACCGAGTGCCGAAACCGAACCGATACCCACCAACTCGAGGGCCGTGAGGACGACGACGGCCGCCACCCAGGCGGCGATACCGATCGCGCTGGATCCGATCCAGCCGAGTCGGTAGCGCCACTTGACGACCGCGACCCAGGCGACGATCGCCAGCAGCCCGCCGAGTAGCGGTATCGGCTCGAGGAGTGCCCAGACCAGCGCGCCGAGCAGTGCGGTCAAAACCGCGTGGCCGTAGTCTCGAGCGTCAGCCACGACGCGGGCGGCGACGTGAAGGGCTAGACCGCCGACCAGCAGGCTCACGGCGAACGTCAGCAGCCGGTCCTCGAGACCGCTCGTCATCGGCGAAACCGGGGCGGACATGGGGAGTCAGTTATGCGTCAGACTGTTCGTCACTATCGGACGACTCGTTCTGTTCGCCGTCGTCGGTCTGCTCGTCGTCATCGGTCTGCTCGTCATCGGTCTGCTCGTCATCGGTCTGCGCGTCGTCGTTCTGCGCGTCGCCTTCGTCGGTGTCGTCAGCCTCGTCGCTCTCGTCGACATCTTCGCTTTCGTCGGCGTCGTCAGCTTCGTCGTCATCCGGCGTCACCGCGCTAACGGCGTCGCCGAGCGTGCCCTCGAGGTTACCGTTCAGGAACGACGAAATTCGGTCGTGGATCTCGGACACGTGATCGGGGACCTGATCAGGGAGGTCGACGGCGGGCCCCTGTCCGTTCCGTTCGTCGGCGGCACCACCGGCAGCGGCTCCGTTCTCGCTTCGATCCTCGCGTTCGTCTCCGTTCGCTTCGTCGGTGCTAACGCCCCCGTCTACGGAGACAGGTGCACTTCCGGGCGCTGCAGCGGCGAAGCCGGTTGCCGCGATCAGTACTGCGCAGGCAGCTGCGATGAGCGTTGTTCGTTTCATGGCTTGCATCCGACTCTCGGTGGCCGGATGGACTTGAAGGGGGGACGTCGTGAACTCGCTTTTCGAGTGTTTGCAGCCGTTTGGCGGACGTTTTCGCGGATTTGAGCCCGTTCAACGCGGATCGAATCGGATCGCACCGGTGACGATCTGCGGGTCACACCGTCCCGACGAATCCGAGGGACCAACGCGGCGGCGCGTCGGCGACACGACGACTCGAGGGTCCGGCTCTCGAGTCAATATCTAGCACGGGCACAACGGATTTCTCCGGTGCGAGCAACGCTCACGTATGGTCGACCTGACTGCCGAAATTGTCCTGTTCGACGGCTTCGACGAACTCGACGCGATCGGTCCCTACGAAGTGCTGGAAAACGGCGCCGTAGCCGGCGCATCACTCGAGACGCGATTGGTCACGCTCGCAGAACCCGATCTCGTGACGGCGAGTCACGGCCTCCGCGTCGAGCCGGACGGAACGATCGGCCGACCGGATCTCCTGCTCGTCCCCGGCGGCGGGTGGACGACCGCGGACAGTGGCGTCCGGGCCGCCGTCGAGGACGAGAGCCTGCCCGCAGCGATCGCCGAGCGCGCCACCGCCGGCGCGACCGTCGCCTCCGTCTGTACCGGCGCGATGGTGCTGGCCGAAGCGGGGCTGCTCGAGGGCCGGCCCGCGACCACTCATCGGGTCGCGACCGAGGACCTCGAGGCCGCCGCTGGAGAGGTGGTCGACGCGCGCGTCGTGGACGACGGCGACGTGCTCACCGCCGGGGGCGTGACCGCGGGGATCGATCTGGCGCTGTGGCTCCTCGAGCGCGAGTTCGGCGCGGCGATCGCCGCGGCGGTCGAAACGGAGATGGAACACGAACGCCGCGGCGAGGTCGCCGACTAACGCGCTCCCGTTTCGGCCCACCATCGAACGGGTTCCGTCCGCTGGGTCGGCCAGTTGCTGGCCGGCCGGTACAGCGGCCCACCGTCTCGAGTGCGTTGACCGAGGGAAACGATACCGAAAGTGGAGAGTTGCTGACCGCTAGCTCCGAGCAACATTCCGGCGACGACGTGGGACATCGTACGGGCTCGAGCGACCGGACACTGAGCCGACGTATTCAGTAGACTCAAGGGAACATGACCGTTGCTGTAAGACAAGGACATCCAATGAAGATATCCGACCAACTTCTCTGTCTGTTTTCCGGACAAGTAGAGGAGCGAGACGAGTCATATGTTATCGAGGTCCCGAAACGAGAACTTCGACTCGGCGATGTCGACGAGGGACAGTCGTACCGAGTCGCCGTATTGTCTTCCTCGACGGACTCGAACGAGGGGTCCCAACAGGAACCCGAAGCGGAGACGGAACGTGACGCAGTGGCGCCGACGGACCAGCGATCGTCCCAAACACACGGCTCGCTGGAACCGCCCGTCGAAGCGGGCGAAACCCGGACGGTGGAGATCGAGGACGTCGGCGATCAGGGAGACGGCATCACGCGCGTCGAGCGCGGATTCGTCGTCATCGTTTCCGGGACGGACAAAGGGGAACGGGTGCGGATAGAAATCACGCAGGTACAGGAAAACGTCGCGTTCGCCGACGTGGTGGAACGACTGGATTACTACGAGTAGCGCTCGAGTGCGTCGGCCGCCGATCCGTCAATCGGGTGCCGAGGAACGCGTTCAGAGGTGCGGGATCCGATCCGTTCGACCGGGTCCGTTCCGCCCCCGTCACGCCCACCGGTGCCTGCCAAACGGCTATACGCGGGGGTCGAATAGCCCGGCATACATGACTGCTGTACTCTTCGATATGGACGGGGTGCTCGTCAACAGCGAAGACTACTGGGTCGACTTTCAGCGCGAGGAACTCTTCCCCGCGGCCGTCCCCGACGAGGACGTGGACCTCGTCGAGACCAGCGGGATGAACTTCCGGGAGATCTACGACTACCTCGAGGCGGAGTACGGAACCGCCATCTCCCGCGAAGAGTTCGTCCGGCGGTTCAACGAGGCCGCCGAGGAAATCTACACCGAGCGCGCCGAAGCGCTCGACGGACTGCACGACCTTCTCACCGAACTGGACGACTGCGGCGTCCCCACGGCGCTCGTTTCGTCGTCGCCACACGACTGGATCGGCATGGTCCTCGAGGAGTTCGATCTCGAGGGCTCGTTCGACCGCGTGATCAGCGCCGACGATATCGACGCCGCGAGCAAGCCGGCTCCCGACGTCTTCGAGCACGCGGCGAACGAAATCGGCGTTCCGGCCGAGGCGTGCATCGTCGTCGAAGACTCGGCGAACGGGATCGAGGCGGCCGCTCGAGCCAGAACCGTCGTGATCGCGTATCGGATCGCCGCCCACGGCGACATCGATCGGTCGCCGGCCGACGAAATCGTCGATTCGCCCGCCGAACTGCGAGCGCGTGTCCTCGGACTGGCGGATTGTGAGTAACAGTATCGAACTGGCGGATTGTGAGTAACAGTATCGAACTGGCGGATTGTGAGTAACAGTATCGAACTGGCCGAGCGGGAGTAGCGGTGTCGAACACTCCTCCCTATCGGCCGCCGACCGCATCCAGCTATCGAACGTCGACCGTCCGACTCGCTTCGATCGGAATCAGCGGCGTCTCGGGGAAGGCGACGCTGACGGTAAACTCGAGTTCCTCGGCGTCGGCACCGAAGACGCCGACCGGGACGGTCTCTTCGTCGCGCAGGTAGGGGTTCGTACTCGTCATCTCTACGTCATTGACGGTCACCCGGACGCCGGCGCGGGCGGGTTCGCCGATGTTTCGCACTGTGACCTTGCAGACCTCGTTCTCGCCCGTCGCGACGCTGTCGGGAAACTGTCCCCACTCGATTTCGACCGCAGGGAGCGACTGAGCGCCCTCGGCGACGCGTTCGGCGACGCCCTCCGAGAGGCCGGCGTCGACGAGCCCTTCGACGCCCGCGTCGATGATGTCGCCGGGCGTCGACAGCCCTTCTTTCGCGAGTTTGCTCGCGCGACCTGGGCCGACGCCGTCGATGGCGGTCAGCCCGACCGCATCCTCCGCAACGCCGTTCTCGATGCGGGCCTCCACCTGCCGCGCGAGGTTCGCGGCGTGGGGGCCGACGAAGCGATCGAGGAACGCCCCGAGCGCCGAGAGGAGCCGCGTGGCGTTTTGTCGAATCACCCACGCGTCGCTGCGCAGTTCCGACGGGGTCGACCCGCTGGCCGCCCCGCGGAGGATCGCGAGCACCTTCCGCTCGCCCGCGTCGAGGTCCTCCGTATCCTCCCCTACGAGCACCGCGTTGACCGCGTCGCGTTCGTCCTGTCGGGCCGACACCGAGTCGAACTCCTCGGCGGTCGCGACCGCCGCGAGGATGTCGCTCGCCTCGAGTTCGTCGTTCCCCTCGCTCCCGACGCGATCGCACAGCGCTGCGAAGCGGGCCGCCGTATCGAGTCTGAGGTAGTACTTCGAGGTCAACACGCCCCGCGCCGTCGCCTCGATCGAGAGGTCCTCGCCGGTCTCGACGAAGCCCCGCTCGACCAGCCCCTCGAGGCAGTCTCGCACCCGTTGGCGGAGATTGGGGAAGTCGTAGTCGTCGGGTTTGGACTGGCCGCGAACGTAGTAAAACGTCGTCTCGAGCCAGTCCATCACGTCCTCGAGATCGGTGATCGTCCCCATCGCGATCTCGGCGTTCAGGTGGGTCTCCAAGCTCTCGGCCAGTCGGGACTCGATCTCCTTCCCGTCGCGGAGCAGCCGTCGGTACTTGTCGGCCTCGGCCGTATCGCAGACCACCCAGCCGTAGCCGATGTCGTCGTACCCCGGCCGCCCGGCGCGACCGAGCATCTGGAGCACGTCCAGCGGACTCATGTCGACTTCGCCCTCGAGGGGGTCGTGGAGTTTTGTGTCCCGAATCACGACGCAGCGAGCGGGCAGGTTGACGCCCCAGGCCAGCGTCGAGGTGGAAAAGAGGAGTTCGATGTGGCCCTGTTTGAACCACTCCTCGACGAGGTCCCGGTCGTTCTTCGAGAGGCCGGCATGGTGGAAGGCGACCCCGTCGAGCGCCGATTTGCGGAGTGTGTCGTTCTCGAGGTCCTTCGATTCGGTATGGAAATCGTAGTCGCCGCGAGCCCCCATCGGAATATCTCGCTCGGCGATCTCGTCTCTGGCCTTCTTCGCGGCCTGAACGGTGTCCTGTCGGGAGGAGACGAAGACGAGCGACTGGCCGTCCTCCCGGAGGTGGGGTTCCGCGAGGTCGAGCGCCCGGTAGAGTCGGCGGTACTTGTCCGCGAAGGAGTTGTCGCCGTGGGTGTAGGTCTTGACGCCCGCGTTGAGGTCGACGGGTCGATATTCCTCGCCGAACTCGAAGGTCGTCTCCTCGGGCGCATCGAGCCACGCCGCAACGTCGTCGACGTTCGGCATCGTCGCCGATAGCGCGATGATTCGGGGTTCGCAGAGCCGCCGGAGCCGGGAAATCGTCACCTCGAGCACCGATCCTCGCCGATCCGCGTCCAGCAGGTGCACCTCGTCGATGACGCAGACGTCGATGTCGGTGACGAAGTCATAACGTCGAGAATCGTGTTTGCGGGTCGCCGAGTCGAGTTTCTCGGGAGTCATGACGAGGATGTCCGCTCGACGCGCGCGCCGGGGGTTCAGGTCGCGCTCGCCGGTGACGACGTACACCGAGTACTCGAGGTCCTCGAAGCGGTCCCAGTCGTCTTCTTTCTCGTTGGTCAGCGCTCGCATCGGAGCGATAAACAGCGCCGTGCCGCCGTCGGCGAGCGCCTTGCAGATCGCCAGTTCCGCAAGCGCCGTTTTCCCCGAGGCCGTGGGCGCGCTCGCGACCACGTTCTCCTCGGACTCGAGCAGTGCGGGCAGTGCCTCGCGTTGCATCCGGTTGAACTCCTCGAAGGCAAAGGCGTCGGCGAATTCGGGGAGAACCTCGGCGACCTCCATCACACGGTAAGGGGGAGTGCCGGGTCAAAGGCGTTTCCTTCGAGTCGCAAGCCGGTCGTCATCGAAATCCATCTCTCGTGGCACTTCGTGTCTCCTTCACAGTGCAGTTCCTATCGCGTATTGACGGCGGCGGTGATCGCAGCCCCCGCAGTGGCGAATATCAGCGGGTACAGTATGCCGCCGAGCACGATCGCGGGCAGGAGTGCCGGCCCGATCGTGCTGGTGGCCTCGATTCCGAATGCGGACCATTCGGTGGTGGTTTCGGCGACGATCGCACCGAGGCCCATAATCACGGCGTACCCGATGGTCACCGGCGCACCGGCGATGACGGCCTCGTCGAGAGCGGTAACGTCCCACCGCATGGCCAGGAACGCACCGACTGCGAACAACGTGAGCGGTGGAAGCACGTACAACAGGTCGGCGCTCGAACTACTCGACTCGGCGATGAGGTTGAGGATATCGGTCCCGCTGAACGAGCCGGCCTGGCTGCTGGCCTCGATATCGACCATGTGGGCCTCGTAGAAGTACCAGGCGACCCCCTTCCAGGTGGCGATGTCCTCGCCAGCCTCGCGTACCTCGCTCCCGATCAGCAGGTACGTGACGAGATAGCCGAACGCGGCGGCGAAGACGCCGAGTCCCGCACTCGCTGCAACGCTCGAGCCCCGCGATACCGGTCCCTCTTCGGACGTTGTCAGCTGTGAAGACATTGTGCCTTTTAGGACCTCGTTGATCTAATGAGCTTTGGTTTTCCGACTGTTCTAAGCATGTCACCGGCCGCTCGAGCGTCTCCCTGTCAGCGAAGGACGGTCGACGACGCACCTCCCGGATTCACCAAGCGTCGCTCAGATGGCCGTTCCATCCGTCGCGACGTCCTCGAGTTGGTCGCTGAGTCGGCTACTCGCCCGTTCGGGCTTGGGGACGCGTTCGAAGGTCAGCTCCGGATCGCCGGAGCCGGCGGTGTAGACGGTCAGGTCGCCATAGCCCAGCAGGCGGCCGATCCCCGACTGGCGCAGACTGGTGTTCTGGACGCGCTCGAGGCGAAACTGGGTGACATCCCTCGAGATGATCCCGCGTTTCTTGTAGAGCTCCGAGGAGGTGATGACGTAGCGGGTGTTCGTCCAGACGAGATAGCGGACGGACGCGACGACCGCGCCGACGGCGATCAGGAGGACGCCGACTATCGTCAGGATGCCGATGCCGTCGGTCCCGCTCCAGCCGGCGACGAGAAAGCCAATGAGCGCGAGCGCGACCCCGATCGGCAGTCCGGTCCCCATCGAGATCGGGTGGGGGCGGCTCTCCCAGACGATATTCTCGTCGTCGCTGATGTGAAACCAGTCTGGTGTCGAGCCGAAGGCCATCGGCCGCGCCTATTCCGTAGCCGTCCGTAAAGCTATCGGGAGAACGGACCGATTAACGGCGCTGTAGCTGAGTGTCTGCCGTTTTGACGGCACGTATTGCCCCCGCTATCGCGACGCCGGCCGAGGGACCACCACTGCTTTTTACTGCGCGGGCCGATGATCCCGTATGAGCCGCGTGCGAAAGCCCGACTGGCTGAAGAGCCGCCCGCCGTCGGGCCGGGAGTTCGCCGGCATCCGGGAGACGCTGCGCGAGTACGACCTGCACACCGTCTGCGAGGAGGCCAACTGCCCGAACCTGGGCGAGTGCTGGTCGGGCCGAGCCGGTCCCGACGGCACCGCGGGGCCCGGCGACGGCAACGGCGACGCCAGCGGCGGGACGGCGACCTTCATGCTGATGGGCGATCGCTGCTCTCGAGCCTGCAACTTCTGCGACGTGAAAACGGGCGGGATGGAGTCACTCGATCCCGACGAACCCGCAAATGTCGCCGGTGCGGTCGCCGAGATCGGCCTGGATTACGTCGTCCTGACGAGCGTCGACCGCGACGACCTCCCGGATCAGGGCGCGGGCCACTTCGCCCAGACGATCCGCGAAATCAAGGACCGTCACCCGGGCATCCTCGTCGAAGTTCTCATTCCGGACTTCCAGGGCGACGAACGCCTCGTCCGGAAGATCATCGACGCCGAACCGGACGTGATCGCACACAACGTCGAGACCGTCGAGCGCCTGCAGTTCCCCGTTCGCGATCGGCGCGCGGGCTACGAGCAGTCCTTGTCAGTGCTCGAGCAGGTCGAACGCGAGTCCGACATCTACACGAAGACCTCGATCATGCTCGGCCACGGCGAGTACGACCACGAGGTCTACCAGACGCTGGCCGACCTGCGCGAGCGCGGCGTCGACATCGTCACGCTGGGACAGTACCTGCGCCCGTCGAGAGACCACCTCGAGGTCCAGCGGTACGACCATCCCCACAAGTACGAGACGTGGCGACGCGTCGCCGAGGACGAGTTAGGGTTCCTGTACTGTGCGAGCGGCCCGATGGTTCGGTCGTCGTACAAGGCGGGAGAACTGTTCGTCGACGCCGTGTTGCGCGAGGGGAGGAGCGTCGCAGAGGCGCGAGCCGATGCGCGCCGCTCGACTCCGGAGCGCTCCGAGTCCTGAGCGGTGACGCCGAGATAGTTTCTCAGCCACAACGTTCGATAAATCAGCCCCCACGGTCGAACATCGTTTTCACCCAGTTTCATACGATCTCGAGGCCCTGATTCGATGATCGACACAAAATCACCACTTTCGATCACTCCTGTCCAGAATCGTCCGCTGTCGTTCGATACTTTCGGAGCGGACTGGCAAGAATCTCTCCGTTAGTAAACTATTTGGGAAACTCCTTTACCCTGAGCGATAGTTTATGCGGGTATGTACAGGTGGGTCTTCCCGTGAGTACGTTACAGCGCGATCCCGACGAACGAGTACAGGTACTCGACGAAGCGGGCCGCGTTCGCGAGGGCGTCGACGTGCCCGACCTCACCGAGGACGAACTCGTCGAGATGTACGAGCAAATGCGCCTTGTGCGTCGCTTCGACGAGCGGGCTGTCAGCCTCCAGCGGCAGGGTCGGATGGGGACCTATCCGCCGCTGTCCGGTCAGGAGGCCGCACAGGTCGGCAGCGCCCACGCGCTGGCCGACGACGACTGGGTCTTCCCCAGCTACCGCGAACACGGCGTCGGGCTGGTTCGGGGCCTCTCCCTCGAGCGAACGCTGCTCTACTGGATGGGCCACGAACAGGGCAACTACATGCCCGAAGACGTCAACATCTTCTCGGTCGCCGTCCCCATCGCAACTCAGATCCCCCACGCGACCGGCGCGGCGTGGGCGTCGAAACTGCAGGGCGAGGAGAAGGCCTTTGTCTGCTACTTCGGTGACGGGGCCACGTCGGAGGGCGACTTCCACGAGGGGCTGAACTTCGCCGGCGTCTTCGACACGCCGAACGTGTTCTTCTGTAACAACAACCAGTGGGCTATCTCGGTGCCGCGCGAGCGCCAGACGGCGAGTGCCACCCTGGCCCAGAAGGCCACCGCCTACGGCTTCGAGGGCGTCCAGGTCGACGGCATGGACCCGCTGGCGGTGTACAAGGTCACCCGTGAGGCCATCGAGAAGGCGAAAAACCCCGGTGAGGGCGAACTCCGCCCCACCCTGATCGAGGCGGTCCAGTACCGGTTCGGGGCACATACGACCGCCGACGACCCCTCCGTCTACCGCACCGACGAGGAGGTCGAACGCTGGCGGCAGAAAGACCCGATTCCGAGACTCGAGACGTATCTGCGATCGAACGGCATGCTTGACGACGAACGGGCTGACGCGATCGACGGTCGAGTCGAGGAGGCGGTGGCCGACGCGATCGAGTCCGCCGAGTCGTTCGAGCGACCCGACCCGGAGGAGATCTTTGCCCACGTTTACGAGGGGATGCCCCGACGGTTACAGCAACAGCTCGAGTACTTCGAATCGATTCGCGACGATCACGGCGACGACGCGCTGCTGGAGTGATATCATGTCCGTAGAATCCGACGCAGAGAACCTCACGCTGGTACAGGCGGTACAGGACGGCTTACACACCGAAATGGAGCGCGACGACGACGTCCTCGTCATGGGCGAGGACGTCGGCAAGAACGGCGGCGTCTTCCGCGCGACCGAGGGGCTTTACGACGAGTTCGGCGAGAATCGCGTGATCGACACGCCGCTCGCGGAGTCGGGGATCGTCGGCACGGCGATCGGAATGGCCGCCTACGGGATGCGGCCGGTCCCCGAGATCCAGTTCATGGGCTTTATCTACCCCGCGTTCGACCAAATCGTCTCGCACGCGGCGCGCTTGCGGACGCGCTCGCGCGGGCGATACACGTGCCCCATGGTCATCCGAGCCCCCTACGGCGGCGGCATCCGCGCGCCGGAACATCACTCCGAGTCGACGGAGGCGATGTTCGTCCACCAGCCTGGACTGAAGGTCGTCATCCCCTCTACCCCCTACGACACCAAGGGGCTACTGACCAGCGCCATCCGGAGTCCGGATCCGGTGCTCTTCCTCGAGCCGAAGCTCATCTACCGGGCCTTCCGCGAGGAGGTGCCCGCGGAATCGTACGAGGTGCCAATCGGCGAGGCGGCCGTCCGCCGCGAGGGGAGCGATATCTCGGTCTACACCTGGGGTGCGATGACCCGGCCGACGCTCGAGGCCGCGGAGAACCTCGCGAGCGAGGGGATCGACGCCGAGGTGGTCGACCTGCGAACGATGTCGCCACTGGACGAGGAGACCATCGTCGAATCGTTCGAGAAGACCGGCCGCGCTGCCGTCGTCCACGAGGCTCCCAAGACCGGCGGTCTCGGTGCCGAGATCACCGCGACCCTGCAGGAGGAATCGCTTCTGTATCAGGAGGCGCCGGTGGAGCGCATCACGGGCTTCGACACGCCGTTCCCGCTGTACGCGCTCGAGGACTACTACCTGCCCGAGTCGGCGCGTATCGAGGACGGCATCCGAAATGCGGTGGAGTTCTAACATGGTCAGGGAGTTCGAGTTACCTGATGTCGGCGAGGGTGTCGCGGAGGGTGAACTGGTCTCGTGGCTGGTCGAGGCGGGCGATGCGGTGTCCGAAGATCAGCCGGTCGCGGAGGTCGAGACGGACAAGGCCCTCGTGGAGGTCCCCGCGCCGGTCGACGGCACCGTCCGCGAGTTACACGTCGAGGAGGGCGAGGTCGTCCCGGTCGGAACGGTCATTATTTCGTTCGACGTCGAGGGAGAAACTGAAGGGGCAGCCGAGACGGAGACCGAATCGGAGCAAGAGCAGACAAGCGAACCCGCCGGCGTCGACGAACCAAGCGAGCCACGGGACGCAACCGCTGACGCCGCCGGCGAACCCGGCGCGACCGGGGCGGACACCGAAGCGGTTGCACCGCCCGACGATCGCGTCTTCGCACCGCCGCGCGTTCGTCGCATGGCCCGCGAACAGGAGATCGACCTCTCGAGCATCCAAGGAAGCGGCCCCGGCGGCCGGATCACCGCAGCCGACGTGCAGGCCGCGACTGGAGGCGAGCCCGGTGACGGCGCGGCACAGGTCCAGTCACAGACGGCCGAAGCAGCACCCGGCGGAGCGGAATCCGAACCGAGCGACTCGAGCGGAGCGAGCACAGATACCGATACCACCGAGGACACGTCAATCGAGAGCGCGAGCGGGGCCTCGAGTCCCCAGCGGACCGAGACACCGACGCAGGTCGAATCGGCGAACCGGGACAAGACGCTGGCAGCACCGGCGACTCGACGAATGGCTGAGGAGGAGGGGGTCGATCTCGACGCCGTCCCGGCGACCGAAGAGCGGGACGGCGAGGCGTTCGTCACGCCGGACGCGGTTCGGGAGTACGCCGAGGCACAGCGTCAGGCCCAAGAAGCAGATAGGGAAGCGGTCGAAGCAGGCGAATCGGTCGGGACGAAGGATACC
The DNA here is from genome assembly GCF_041894845.1 of Natrinema sp. H-ect4. Classification (NCBI taxonomy): domain Archaea; kingdom Methanobacteriati; phylum Methanobacteriota; class Halobacteria; order Halobacteriales; family Natrialbaceae; genus Natrinema; species Natrinema sp. H-ect4. Next base: position 3,744 of record NZ_JBHDYC010000019.1, on the reverse strand, counting down.
GATTTCGCGGAGGGCGAGCGCGAACGCCGCGAACCGTTCCGGGGCGTCCGCAAGCGCATCGCCGAGGCGATGGTCGAGTCGAAGTACAGCGCCCCCCACGTCACTCACCACGACGAGGTCGACGTCACCGAACTCGTGGGGGTCCGCGAGGACCTCGAACCGCGCGCCGAGGAACGCGGAATCCGGCTGACCTACATGCCGTTCATCATGAAAGCCGTCGTCGCGGCGCTGAAAGAATATCCCGAGATGAACGCGGTCATCGACGAGGAGAACGACGAGGTCGTCTACCGTGATTACTACAACATCGGTGTCGCAACCGCGACCGACGTCGGACTGATGGTACCGGTGGTCGACGATGTCGATCAGAAGGGACTGCTTCAGCTCTCTTCGGAGATGAACGAGGTCGTCCAGAAGGCCCGCGACCGGACGATCAGCCCCGGCGAATTGCAGGGGTCGACGTTTACGATCACCAACGTCGGCGGTATCGGCGGCGAGTACGCCACGCCGATCATCAACTACCCCGAGGCCGGGATCCTCGCGATCGGCGAGATCAAGCGCAAACCGCGTGTGGTGATCGACGAGGACGGAACCGAGTCGATCGAACCTCGATCGGTGCTGACACTGTCGCTGTCGTTCGACCACCGGTTGATCGACGGAGCCGTCGGTGCCCGGTTCACGAACACCGTCATGGAGTACCTCGAGAACCCCGGCCTACTATTGCTCGAGTGATCGAAGGCGAAGCTACCGAATATGGACGCGCACATTTCACGCACGACGCACGCGACGGAGGAGGATAGTTGATGGTTGTCGGAGACGTCACCACCGGAACGGACGTACTGATCATCGGCGCGGGCCCGGCCGGCTACGTGGCCGCGATTCGTGCCGGCCAACTCGATCTGGACGTCACGCTCGTCGAGAAGGACGCCTACGGGGGGACCTGCCTGAACTACGGCTGCATCCCCTCGAAAGCGCTGATTACCGCGACCGACGTCGCTCACGAGGCCGCCACCGCCGAGGAGATGGGGATCCACGCCGACCCCGCAATCGACCTCGCCGGGATGATGGACTGGAAGGACGGCGTCGTCGATCAGCTCACGAGCGGCGTCGAGAAACTCTGCAAGGCGAATCAGGTCAACCTGCTCGAGGGAACCGCCCGATTCGCGGACGAGAACACCGTCCGCGTCTCCCACAGCGGCGAGGGCCAGGGCTCGGAGACCCTCGAGTTCGAGAACGCCATCGTGGCGACCGGTTCGCGCCCCATCTCGATTCCCGATTTCTCGTTCGACGACGGGCCCGTCCTGAACTCGCGACAGGCGCTCGCACTCGATTCCGTCCCCGACTCGATGGTCGTCGTCGGCGGGGGCTACATCGGGATGGAACTGGCGAGCGTCTTCGCCAAACTCGGCACCGACGTGACCGTCGTCGAGATGCTCGACTCGATCCTACCGGGCTACGACGACGACCTCACGCGACCGGTCAAACAGCGAGCCGAAGCCCTCGGGATCGACTTTCACTTCGGGTACACCGCCTCCGAGTGGTACGAACCGGGCGACGGTATCCGCGTCGTCGCCGAGCCGGTCGACGGCGCTGCAGCGAATGGGGGAAGCACCGAGGCGATCGAAGCGGAACGCCTCGAGCTCGATGTCGAGAACGTCCTCGTAGCTGTCGGCCGGTCTCCCGTCTCCGAGACGCTCGATCTCGAGGAAGCTGGGATCGAAACCGACGACCGCGGCTTCATCGAGACCGACTCGCGCGCACGCACGAACGTCGACCACATCTTCGCCGTCGGCGACGTCGCCGGCGAACCGATGCTCGCACACAAAGGCAGCGCGGAAGGGAAAGTCGCCGTCGAGGTGATCGCCGGCGAGCCCGCGGCCCTCGACCACCAGGCGATCCCCGCGGTCGTCTTCACCGACCCCGAAATTGCCACCGTCGGAATGACCGAATCCGAAGCCGAAGAAGCTGGCTTCGAAACGGCGATCGGCCAGTTCCCGTTCCGAGCCAGCGGCCGCGCACTGACGACCGGCGATTCGGACGGCTTCGTAAAAATCGTCGCCGCCGACAAAGACGGCTACGTCCTCGGCGCCTCGATCGTCGGCCCCGAAGCCTCTGAACTGATCGCCGAACTCGGCCTCGCGATCGAACTCGGCGCGACGCTCGAGGACGTCGCCGCGACGGTCCACGCCCATCCGACGCTCTCGGAGTCGGTGATGGAAGCCACCGAAAACGCGCTCGGACACGCGATTCATACCCTGAATCGATGATATGATGGCCCCCAGACCGCCACGGGTCGACACCCCTCTTCCGCTATGGCGCGCGCTGGACTGCGGTTCACCGCTGGCGAACCGCAGGGCAACCTCGTGCGAGGTCTTCGTGAATAGTGCGGGACTCTGGTCCCGCATACCATTCGAACGGGCGCGAAGCGCCCGTGAGAAGACGGAGTGAACGAAGGCTTGGAAGACGCTTCGCGTCTTCATATGGATGAGTGAGGGAAGAATGACTGAACGTTAGCGCGGGACCGGAGGTCCCGCGAACCATGCGAATAGTGCGAGACCGGAGGTCTCGCATACCATGCGAACGGCGGCGGAGCCGCCGTGAGCAGACGGGTGCGAAGCACCCGTGAGGAGAAATCGGCTGGGGAGGGCGTAGCGATTCTCTGGTGCCAGGATCGCAGAACGCGATCCTGGTTTGCAGTGTCGACGAGACGCCCAGTCAGAGCCGATCAATATCGCCGTCGCCCCATCGCCGTCACTGCACGTACAGCGAGTACGCAATCACGAGAAACCCGGCCAGGACGAGCAGACTCTCGAGCAGGATTCCCGTCGCGAGATCGACCTCGAGGAGTTCGTACAACATCCCGGCGAGTACCAGGCCGAGCGTGACGAGCCCAAACCCGGCTGCGAGATACCCCAGCGCGCGCTGTCGGGTCCGCCGATACGCCTTGAACGCGAAGTACGTGATGACACCCCCGACCACGAGAACGAGCGTCTTGACGACCGCTAGCGCGAGCATCGTCTCGGTCGGCCCCGTCGGAATCGGATTCATGTTTCCTTTCGCACCTCCGACCACAGCTCCGCGAGCCGCTCGTCTGCCGTCCGGGCCGGTCGCTCGATATCGATCGACAGCGACCGATCCTCGTCCAGCCCGAGCGTAATCTCGTCGAACGCAACCGAGTACTTGCTCGCGTGGTGACCGTCCTGTCGAATCTCGGTCGACTCCTCGAGCAGCGTCGACTCGGTCAACAACTCGAGTTTCCGGTACAGTGTCGACTGCGGGATCTCACACCGCTTCGATAGCTCCGATGCAGTCATCGGCTCCTCGAGTTTCCGGATAATCTCACGGCAGTCGGGATCGTCCAGCGCAGAGCAGATCTCCTCGGCGGACGGCGTTGACTCCGAAGCGAACGGGTCCCGGACCATTCATCTTCCCCTTGCAACGCACATGGTTTATCGGCATCGATGCGTGTCTCTATCCCCCGCTCGGTAACTCTCGACACGAAGCCTTCTTGCGCGTGCGCGCTCGAGTGCGACCCACGCGGGTATCATTCGGCCAGACCGCACCTGCAAGGGTGGGATGACCGGCCGACCTCCGCCCGCGTGACATTCTCGCGATCGATGCGGCTCGCTCGAGTAGCTATCGCACTTATCAGTGTTACTGACACTATGTTTTCGTGGAAAACCGTGCCATGGTATCGGATTCCGATACAGGTCTGGTCCGACGGCCTTATATGTGTACCCGGCATTT